>DASZGZ010000208.1:0-2923 GCA_035938355.1 Acidobacteriaceae bacterium | reverse complement strand
CCGTCTCGCTCGATCAGTACCGCGGCAAGTACGTGGTGCTGGAGTGGACGAACCGCACCTGTCCGTTTACGAAAAAGCACTATGACAGTGGCAATATGCAGGCGTTGCAGCAGCAGTGGACGGGGAAGGGCGTGGTGTGGCTCACCGTGCTCTCGTCGTCGCCATCGCATGTGAGTGACGGATACATGACTGCTCCGGAGGAGAATGCGTATATCGAAAAGGTGGGCGCACATCCAACGGCCGCGATCCTTGACCCGAGTGGTGCGATCGGACGCGAGTATGGCGCGAAGACGACGCCGCACATGTTCGTGATCGACCCGCAGGGCAAGCTGATCTATGCGGGGGCGATCGATGACAAGGCGACGACGGACACGGACGATGTAAAGACTGCCAGGAATTATGTCTCGGCTGCTTTGACCGAGGCGATGGCGGGCCAGCCGGTAGAGGTGGCTTCGACGCGGCCCTATGGGTGTTCGGTCAAGTATGGAAATTAAGTCTCGCGCGCTCGCGCTGGGGATCGTGGGATTGCTGGCCGCTCTGCCGGCGAACGCACAGATCAGCAAGAAGCAGGAGAAGATCAACGCGCAGCATGCGGATGCGATTGTGGCGGCGCGCACGGCGGCTGAGGAGTGGCTGAAAATCGAGGATGCGGAGACCTACGACAAGAGCTGGGATGCGGCGTCGGATTATTTTCGCTCGCAGGTGCCGGAGAAGGGCTGGGTGCGGCGCATGGAGACGACGCGCAAGGCGCTCGACCCGGTGCTGGTGCGCGATCTGAAGGCGAGCGAGTGGAACACCGAAATGCCGAACCTGCCAAAGGGCGAGTATGTGGCGTTTGTGTACGAGACCACTTTTGCGAATGGGCATCCGCAGTTGGAGACGGTGGTGATGGTGCATGGGGGCGCGGGCTGGAAGATGGTCGGGTATGCGGTGCAATAGTAAGACAACGGCAGACAACTACAGACAACAGCAGACAAATACAGATGAGGTCAGACAACAGACAACGTCAGGCAACACCAGATAGCAGCAGACGCGCCCCAGACAACCCAGACTAGCTTCATTCACTGTTGTTGTCTGGTTGCCTTTGTCTGTCGGTGCCTTTCCCCGGTCTGTTGCTGTCGCGAATCCGCTCTATCTCTTCCATTCTTTGCTTCAATAGCTTTTCGCGGCCTTCATTTGTGGGGTGGTAGTAGCGGCGGTCGCGGAGGCTTTCAGGCAGGCAGTCCATGCCGGCTACTTTGCCTTCGATGTCGTGCGCGTACTGGTAGTCCTTGCCATAGTTCAAGTCGCGCATGAGCTTTGTCGGCGCGTTGCGCAGATGGAGCGGAACGGGTTCGGCGCGGGTGTTCTCGATGTCCTCGGTGACGGCGCCCCATGCGGTGTAGACCGCATTCGACTTGGGCGCGAGCGCGAGATAGGCGGCGGCCTGCGCGAGAGCGAGTTCGCCTTCCGGTGAGCCGAGAAAGTCCATGGCGTCGCGCGCGGAGAGCGTGAGGTTGAGCGCTTCGGGTGCGGCGAGACCGACATCTTCCGACGCCATGCGGACGAGGCGGCGCGCGACATAGAGCGGGTCTTCGCCGGCGGCGAGCATGCGGCCGAGCCAGTAGAGTGATGCGTCCACGTCACTGTTACGAATGGATTTGTGCAGCGCGGAGATGAGGTCGTAGTGCTGCTCGCCGCTCTTGTCGTAGAGCAGGACGCGCTTCTGCAGGGCCTCGGTGGCGATCTCGCGGGTGATGCGGCGGTCAGGTTTCGTGGCTGCGAGGCGGCCGGCGATCTCGAGCGCGTTGTAGGCGGTGCGGGCGTCGCCGGATGCATAGGAGGCCATGAGGGTGATGGCTTCGTCATCGGCGGTGAGGTGGTCCTTGGCGAGGCCGCGCTCGTCGGTGAGCGCGCGCCGGAGCAGCGTGATGAGTTCGTCTTCGGTGAGCGGCTGGAGGGTGTAGACGCGGCAGCGGGAGAGCAGCGCGGAGATGATCTCGAAGGAGGGATTCTCGGTGGTGGCGCCAATCAGCCGGATGGTGCCGCGCTCGACGTAGGGAAGGAAGGCGTCCTGCTGCGCCTTGTTGAAGCGATGGATCTCGTCGACGAAGAGGATGGTGCGCGAGCCGTAGTGTGCGGCTTTTTCCGCGTCGACCATGACCTGCTTGATTTCCTTGATGCCGGAGAGGACGGCTGAGAACTCGATGAAGGTCGCGTTCGTGGTCTCGGCGATGATCTTGGCGAGGGTGGTTTTGCCGACGCCGGGCGGCCCCCAGAAGATCATGGAGGCGGGGTCGTCCGATTCGATCTGCATGCGCAGCGGCTTGCCGGGCCCGACGAGGTGCTGCTGACCGACGTATTCGTCGAGCGTGCGGGGCCGCATGCGCTCGGCAAGCGGGGCGGCGCGGCGGGTGGATGCCGGGGCGAGATCGGGTGTGCCGCCGAAGAGACTCATGGTGAGGTTGGACGCTGGCGGGCAGCTTTTTGCGTTCTCTGACGCGATGCCTCGTACAGGAGGAGGCTGCCGGCGATGGCGGCGTTGAGGCTTTCGACGTTGCCGGGCGTAGAGATGGTGACGCGATGCTTGGCGGCGGAGACAAGGATTTTGCTGAGCCCGACGCCCTCGTTGCCGATGAGCAGCGCGCATGGACCGGCGAGCGGCGCTTTGGTGACCGCAACGCCGGATCGTGCGACGGCGGCAATGGCGGGGATGCGATGGCGGTCGAAGAGATTGAGCGCTTCTGGTTCGGTCGCATGTATGGCGGGAACGCGGAAGGCGGAGCCGGCGGAGGCGCGGAGGGCTTTGGGGTTCCAGGGGTTGGCCGCGCCGGGTAAGAGAAGAACCCCGGTCGCTCCGAAGGCCTCTGCCGAGCGCAGTAGGGTGCCGACGTTGCCGGGATCCTGCAGACCGGCGAGGACGAGAATCAGCGGGGCTGCGCCC
>DASZGZ010000207.1:0-3772 GCA_035938355.1 Acidobacteriaceae bacterium | reverse complement strand
CAGTGGATGAAGTGGAAGTGATGCCGGAGAACGTCCGGTTTGGCCTGCCGGCAGAGATCGTGCAGGCGATAGGCCCGGCGGCAGTCGCTGCCCGTTAGTTCTGAAAGAGATGGCATGAATCGAACTGTGGATGAGAACCCGGTGAGGGCTTCTGTGCAGGAGATGCAGCCTCCGACAATGCAGCCGAAGTTCGGGCGCATTGACGCTAGCCTGGACCAGGTGGATGAAGCAGTGGAGGCTTCGAAGCACCACATCTTCCAGATGCAGAAACCGGACGGCCACTGGGTCGGCGAGTTGGAAGCCGATGGCATGCTGGAGGCCGACTACATCTTCCTTCACGTGCTGCTCGAAACTGACGATCCCAGGGTTCGCGGGCGCATGCAGCGCGCGTTGAGCGAGATGCTGCGGTACCAGAATGAAGATGGCAGCTGGAGCATTTATCCGGGAGGGCCCGGCAATATAAGCCTGGCGGTGAAGTGCTATTTCGCCTGCAAATTGATGGGCATGTCCGCCGAAGAGCCGCTGATGGTGAAGGCGCGTACGTGGATCCGCGCGCACGGCGGCGTGGTGAAGTGCAACACCTTCACGAAGATCTACCTGTGCGCTTTGGGGCAGTACGACTACGATGCCGTGCCCGCCATTCCACCGGAGATTGTGCTGGCGCCGAAGTGGTTCTACTTCAACATCTACGAGATCTCCTCGTGGTCTCGAGCCATCTTGGTGCCGCTTTCCATCGCCTATGCCAAGAAGCCCTTCAAGAAGATTCCGGCTGACAAGGCAATTGATGAGCTCTTCGTCGGAGGACGGGACAAGGCAACTCTGAAGCTGCGCTGGAATCGGGACAAGATCGTGAGCTGGCGGAACTTCTTTCTTCTGCTCGACCGCATGGTGCATTGGGCGGAGCGTGTGCACATTCGTCCACTGCGCGCGATGGCGTTGCGCAGGGCGGAGAAGTGGATGCTCGAGCGCTTCGAGATGTCCGACGGCCTAGGCGCGATTTACCCCGCGATGATGAATGCCATCATTGCGCTGCGCGTGCTTGGTTACTCGGAAGATGATCCGCATTTCATCCGTGCGATGGATGAATTTGAGAAGCTGGGCATCGACGAGCCGGAAGGCACGCCGGACTATGTAGAGCCGACCTTCCGCATGCAGCCCTGCGTCTCGCCGGTGTGGGACACGGCCCAGATGGTCTATGCATTGGGGGAAGCGGGTGTCTCCAGGACCGATCCGCGGCTATTGAAGGCAGCAGACTGGATGCTCTCGAAGGAAGTCCGTCACAAGGGCGACTGGTCCGTAAAGGTTCGCAATGCGCAGCCCGGCGGCTGGTACTTCGAGTACAACAACGAGTTTTATCCTGACACGGACGATTCTGCGCAGGTGCTACTGGCGTTGAATAAGGTGGATAATCCGCGCGAGCGCTATCAGTACGATGTGTCGCGGCGTGCCATTGAATGGATCTTCGCCATGCAGTGCAAGAACGGCGGCTGGGCAAGCTTCGACAAGAACAACACGAAGATGATCTTCCAGCACATCCCGTTTGCCGACCACAATGCGATGCTGGATCCGCCGACCGTTGATATCACGGGACGCATCCTCGAGATGCTGGCGACCTACGGATATACGCGCAGAGACAAGCGAATCGAGCGCGCAATTCAGTTCGTCCTGAAAGAGCAGGAGCCGGATGGGAGCTGGTTCGGACGCTGGGGCGTGAACTATCTCTACGGCACTTTTCTGGTGTTGCGCGGCCTTGAGGCGATCGGAATCTGGAACCATGAGCCGGAGATTCAGCAGGCGGCGGAGTGGATCCGTTCAGTGCAGAACGCTGACGGCGGTTGGGGCGAAAGCTGCCACAGCTACGACGATCCGACGACTCGAGGGGTGGGAGTAAGCACGCCATCGCAGACAGCGTGGGCGATCCTTGGGCTTCTTTCGGCAGGTGATACGCGCAGTGATTCTGTAGCCAAGGGCGTGCGCTGGCTGCTCGAACGGCAGCGTGCCGACGGGTCCTGGGACGAGAGCATGGGCGAAGGCAAGACGCGCGAGGCGATCATTACGGGCACCGGCTTCCCGCGGGTCTTCTATCTCGCGTATCACACGTATCGCGACGTCTTTCCATTGCTGGCCCTGACGAATTACCGCCGGGCCGTAAGCGCGCCGGTTTAATCGCGCGAAAACTGAGGATCGGCCCGGAAAATCCGGAGTCGAGATTGACGGAGAAACGTAACTATGGCAGTACCGATTTCACAGGCGTGGACCGTTGCCACCTATGTGCTGAAGCAGAGGCTCAAGGGCCGCAAGCGCTTTCCGCTGGTGCTGATGCTGGAGCCGCTGTTCCGCTGTAACCTGGCATGCGCAGGCTGCGGCAAGATTCAATATCCAGCCCACATCCTGAAGGCTGAGCTGTCTCCAGAGGAGTGCTTTCGCGCGGTTGAGGAGTGCGGAACGCCGATGGTGGCAATTCCGGGTGGCGAGCCGTTGCTGCATCCGCGGATGCCGGAGATCGTTGCCGGCCTGGTAGCGCGCGGGAAGTATGTCTACATGTGCACTAATGCGTTGCTTCTGAAAGAAAAGCTGCATCTGTTTACGCCGAGCAAGTATCTGTCTTTCTCCGTGCATGTGGATGGGCAGAAGGAACACCACGATTTTTCAGTTTGCCGTGAGGGCGGCCACGACATCGCGATGGAGGGTGTGCGGGCTGCCGTAGCTGCAGGTTTCCGCGTCACCACCAACACCACGCTCTTTGACGGAGCTGATCCGAACAGCGTGCGCGCGCATTTCGACGAACTGATGGATGCCGGCGTTGAGAGCATGATGGTCTCTCCCGGCTACACGTACGAGAAGGCGCCGGATCAGAAGCATTTTCTCGGGCGCGCCCGCTCGAAAAAGTTGTTTCGCTCCATCCTGTCGAACCGCAAAAAGAGCTGGCGCTTCAACGCGTCGCCGATTTTCATGGAATTCCTGATGGGCAAGAAGGACCTTCGTTGTACGCCCTGGGGGATGCCGACCTTCTCGATCTTCGGCTGGCAGAAGCCCTGCTACCTGTTGCAGGACGGTTACGCGGACACCTTTGCTGAACTGATGGAGTCGGTCGAGTGGTCGAATTACGGCACTGAGAGTGGGAATCCGCGGTGCGCGAACTGCATGGTGCACTCCGGCTACGAGGCCTCCGGTGTGAACTACACCTTCGGCTCGCTGAAGGGCTTGCTCGAGACTGCGAAGGCGCTATTCAACCGCTACCCAGACCCGGGCGCGCAGAAACTGCTGAACGAGTGGAAGACACCGCACCAGGGTCCCCTGGTACAGATCGGCACCGCCTCCACGCATTCGACGACGGAGTTGCAGGGAGTCTCAGGAGACTAGCCATGTCGACCGAAGCTCAGGAGCACGCAAAGATCGAACAATTGCAGCATGCCTCTCCGGACGACATCGAAGTCGCTGCAGGGCGCGATCGCGAGGATTTGCAGGGCTGGGTGCCATCGCTCGCATCCGACGAAGAGGTCCGTGAGGCGCTGGAAAAGGCCTTCGACTACCGCGGCGATATCACAATCACCAAAAAGGACGGATCTATGATAGAGGGATACGTCTTCGATCGCCGTACAGGCGCGACCCTTGCTGCGTCGCAAGTACGCGTCCTGCTGCCCGGCAGCTCACAGAAGATTTCGATTCCGTATAACGAGATTGCGGGCCTGGCTTTCAGTGGACGGGACACTGCCGCAGGCAAGAGCTTCGACGCCTGGGTGAAGAAGTATTGGGAGAAAAAGGCGGCCGG
>DASZGZ010000206.1:0-2660 GCA_035938355.1 Acidobacteriaceae bacterium | reverse complement strand
CGGGCTCAGCTCGCAGGTCACCATCGCCGCAGCTGACAAAAACAAGCATGGCGCCTGGAAGGCCAGCGTCATCCGCGTGTACACAGTCTCGCTCCCGGAGGGCATCACTCCGTCGGCCCAGACACAGACCACCATGAAGTTTCAGATGCCGTATCGTGATTCGAATCAGCTGCGCTTCGTCGTGCGTGATGACGCCAGCGGCCACATCGGCTCGTCGGAGAACAAGGTCGATCCCGCAAAGGCTGGTTGATCCCGAGTGTCGCCTATTTGTCTGCGATCAACATCATGCCGTTCGGTACCACCCGGCACTCACTTCCTGGCCTGGCATGCCATGTCGAGCCATCCGCATAGCGCAGCTCGATTACGGAGATCCACGCCACCGACGTCAGGTCATTTACCGTAACCGTGCGCATGCGGGTCTGGTCCGCCGGCACTGAACTCGCCAGGCTCACATTCCGCACCGCATCAGCCGTCGGCTGATTGGTGAGCACCGCGCCACTCGCGGGCATCACGCGACTCTTATTCGACGTTCCGTGAACCTCGAGTTCAGCCCCGACAATCCGCTGCAGCCGCGTGTTCTTCATCGAAAGATCGATCGCTTGCTGCGGGTGGTTCGCATTCCGCGGCGGGATGGCAGGCGTATTCGGGGCCGCCGCAACAAGCGAGCCTGCCCCGTGCTGCTCGGCGGAAAGCTCGACCGGGCACGCTGAGGGATTCGACACTGTGACGGGCTCTGGCGCCGCTACACTGGCAGGCGCGCCAAGGACCGCAACAGACAGAACGAGGATGGAGAAAGCAAGAGGATGGCGCATACACATACCTCCACGCGAGATACCTCTTCGCGCGAGCCCACTCTACTCTCCCCGAAAATGCCCACGCAAGACCCGCGCCGCCGATGTCCATGCCGCCGAATCCAATATGGCACTCGCAGGCAACCCGCGGGCGACTGCTGCCTAACGGATCGTCATCAGAGCCGCGCGGAACAGTGCGTCGAAGTGCTCGCCCGCGCTCTTGTCCTTCGCCACCGCAGCCTCAATCGCCTTCTGCGCCGAAGGCCGCTGGTAGCCCAGGTTCACCAGCGCCGACAGCACATCCTCCGCCGCCGGTCCCGCCGCGGCCATCGCCGGCGCGACCGTCGCCATATCCTCCAGCTTGTCCTTCAGCTCCACAACAAGCCGTTCCGACAGCTTTTTCCCGACGCCCGGAATGCGCGTCAGCGTCGCATGGTCCTGTCCGCGCAGCGCCGTCACCAGCCGGTCGGATGGCAGCCCGCTCTGGATCGTGATCGCCAGCTTCGGCCCCACACCGCTCACCGTGATCAGCCGCTCGAAGATGCGCTTGTCGTTGCGATCGAGAAATCCATACAGCGCCAGCGTGTCCTCGCGCACCTGCGTGTGAATGTGCAGCGACACCTCCGCGCCCTCCGCGGGCAGCGACGTGTACGTCGAAACGCTGATGGCCACGTCGTAGCCAACACCCGCTGCCTCCACAATGACCTGCTGCGGCTGCTTGCTCAAAAGACGTCCACGAAGATGCGCAATCATGGCGCTATCTTAACCGCCGCATGGACTCAACCGCCGCCTGGATCGTTCCTTGGTCGATGCGATCAAATACACTGGCTTTCACTCTGACACTAGCTCTTACTCTCACAACGATCGGTGATGGCAGGATGCGCGGATCACGAACCTTCGGGCTAGTAGCCGGTCTCGGTGTGGGAGCGGGAATCTTTTACTACAGATCTTTAGTCGATGCTCACTTGGCCCGTGACGTATCCCCCAGCCTCCTGATGGTTCATGCTGACGTGCGCAGAGTCATGCGGCTGGCTCAGGAACGCAAAGTACAGGAGCTGGCGGAATACCTGATGGGCCTTCTCCAGCGCCTCGCGGATGGAGGCGCAGAATTGGCGGCTATTCCGGCATTCTCTCCGCAGATTTGTGCTGCGGAACTGGCTGAGTTGACTCCTCTTCCGCTGGTCGGCCTTCTCGATGCGATAGCAACTGAGACAGCCCGCAGAAAACTGCATCGCGTCGCTGTCTTTGGCGCACGTGTGACGATGGAAACAGGCCTCTTCGGGAAGCTTCCGGATTGCGACGTGATCGGACTAAGCCGCGAAGAAACGAATCTCGTCAGCGATATCTATCCCCGTGTTGTCGAAGATGCGAAGGCCTCCGCGGAAGACTACGAGCGGTTACGATCGCTCGCCCACAGAGTCATCGAGCGTGAAAACCTGGATGCGATCGTTCTGGCTGGAACCGATCTCGCCTTCGTATTCAACGAGCAAAACGCCGATTTCCCGCACCTGGATGGCGCACGTGTCCACATCAAGGCCATCATGGACGCCATTCTCAGCCCGGATTCCGCCGGCGACCTGAAATAGCGATTGCAGCCTAGTTCTTCGCAGGCTCAACGTGTCCGAAAATGACGTCCATGTATCTTCACAGACAGAACATCGCGCAGCGCCGCTAAGTCTTCACCGCATACTGCTGCAGCAACGCGGCAACTTCGTGGAGGCCCTTCTCCTGCGCCACCTGCGTCAGGTCCCGCCCGTCCGGATGCCGCGCCGCAGCATCCGCGCCATGTGCCAGCAGCGCACGCACCGCCTCCGTCTTTCCCTGGCTCACCATGCGCAGCAGCGGCGTCCGCCAGTCTTCCACCTTTGC
>DASZGZ010000205.1:0-3021 GCA_035938355.1 Acidobacteriaceae bacterium | reverse complement strand
GCGCCGCTCGCCAGTATCTTGCGGTTGGACAGGCGGTGTTTCAGCAACCGGGGGTGGGACCGGCAGGTTCAGCGCGGCGCCGCAATCACCGCAGAACTTTGCGGCAGGCGCATTCTCTGCGCCACACTGCGGGCAGCCTCGCGAAAGTCCGGCTCCGCATTCAGAGCAGAACTTCTTACCGGCTGGATTCTCCGAGCCGCAGTTTGAACAGCGCATGGTCTTCCCCTGAAACCGCGCGGACATCTCCTGTATAACGCATCACGGGGAGAAAACACATTGAATTTATCCGGAATTTCCATTTTGTTCCGGTGTTTAGCTGGCGTGTAATGCAAGACCTGCTGCCTCTCCAAAGTTTCGGCCCGATTGTATCAGGCGAACGCCTCAGGTAGCGGATTTCACAAAATCCATATCATGATCTGAAATCGAATGTTATTGGCAATTTTTGCGAGTCAGGTCGGTACTGTCGCCCCCCGGCTCCGGTTTCATTCCACTCTGCGGTGAGCGAGGCTACTTACTCAGCTATCGAATGCGGGCGGGCATAACTGACTGTGAGGATTTCCCACATGCGGCCATCGGGTTCCATGAAATAGACTCCCTTGCCGCCGAGCCGTGTGTTGATCTGGTAATCCGGCTCACCCACTCCGCTGCTTGAGAATTTCAGGCTGGCTGCTTTTATCCTCTCGACGACGGCGTCGAAATCTGCGTCGTCGACCCGCAAGCAACAATGATTTGCCGTTGCCGCTTCGCGTGCACTGACGAAATCCAGCGTCAGCGAATCATTGATGTACACGCTGGCGCGTTGCGCACGGTACCGCTGCCGGCCAACCTCGCTCAGATCTCCTGAAATCCACTCGAACTGCTCTTGTGCGGGCGATTCCGGCTCCTTCTCTCCCGACGGCTCCCATCGAACTCCCAGTATCTCGGCGAGAAGTTTGGCCGAAGCATTTTTGTCTCGCGACGGCACAGCAATGTGATCGAGTTGAACAGCCATGGAAAGCTCCTGCTGGCAGATTCGATCCATTCACAAATACGGGACGGCGCCTATCCGTTAACTCCATCGAACCCTTGATGTCGGCAAACAAAGCGGTGCCGGTCTTGCGCTCGCCGTCAGGAATGTCGTCAACGGCAGGTTGAGCAGTCGGGCTGATTGCAAACGGCGCAGCAATGGTGGAGATCGCTCCTGTAGATGGGGTGGCGCCGCTGCCCGCCGTCAAAAGCGCGCCGGAGTCGCCGCAAAATTTCTGGCCCGCTTCATTCGACGCGCCCCATTGCGCGTAGTTCGCGTTTAGCGCACCGACGCATTCGGCGCAGAAGCGGCGCCCCCGCGCGATTGTCCGCCCCGCATTTGCCGCAGCGCATTTCTCAGCCTCCCAGTTCGTCGAGCAACGCCCGGGCTTCCTTCAGGTCGGGAAATTCGAAACCTTCCGTGAACCAATCATAGATAGCGGCGAGCATAGCTCGGGCCTCATCGATCTTGCCCTGCTTGTGCACCAGTCGGGCGAGGCTGATGGTCGCGCGCAGCTCCCAAAAGCGCGCCTGCTGTTCGCGGGCGACATCGATCGCGGCGCGGAAATGGCGCTCCGCTTCGGCGGCGCTGGCCGGGTCACTCAAGAGCACCAGCTCTCCCTGGACTTGGTAGAGGTGGGGCAATGAAACTCTCGAACCGCTCCGCTCCACTTCTTCCAGCCCCCAGGCCACCGCCGCCAGCCCCTCTGCGGGACGTCCATTCTGGCCGAGACTTTCCGCGAGCTGAGCGTAAGACATGCTAATCACCTGGGTTCCCTGCAGCGATGCTATGGTGCGTGACATCTCCGCGATCCCTTCCTGTCCTCGCCCCCCATCGGCCAAGGCCTTGCCGCGTGAAAACGCGGCCAGGTTGGCTGAGATAGTCATCCCGATGTCGGTGGCGATGGATAGGGCCTCCTCGGCTTGCTTGAGCGCGGTGCGGCTGTCCCGGAGCAGTCGATGGACCGCTGTGCCCCGTAACAGACTTCTCTGAATGGAGACCGGGTTGGATAGCCGGCGCATGGCCGCAACAAACTCGCGGCTCATCCTTTCCGCCGCAGCCGGATAGCCGAGCAGCAGCAGCGTTGTGGTGAGCGAGGCGGTGGCGCTTTCGGCGTACTGACCCGCGGCAAAATCGCGCACGGACTCGGCATTCAACGGTGCGCCTGCGAGTTCGAGATGCTTGCGCGACGCCTGCAGTTCCCCCAGGTGGAAGAAAGTGATGCCGAGCACCAGATGAGCTCCTGCAACGGCGGGCTCAGCGATCCCCGGCTGGGCCAGAGCAAGCACCCGGTGGGCCAGTTCCTGTGCCGCGCCAAAATCCTGGCGGAGCTGTCGAATCAACCCCAGGTGCAGTAGCGCTTCCATCAGCCGCTCACGCTCTCCAAACTGCTCGGACAACTGCTGCACGCGAAGCAAGGCCCGCTCGCGTTCCGCGCCTTCGGGACTCAAGGCAAACAGTGACCAACTCAGCGCCATCCGAAGATTCAATTCGCGGCGGTCACGCTCTGCACCTTCAGGTAAACGCTGGAGCAATTCGAGCGCCCGGTTCAGGTAGGCGACGGCCTCGGAATGCGCCACCTGCCCCGCGGCCCGTTTCCCCGCCCGCTCCAGGTATTCGACCGCTTTGCGCACGTTGCCGCTGCGGTCGTAATGATGGGCCAGTTCGGACAGATGGTCCTCCAGGCGATCGGAAAACAGCGCCTCAATCGCCTGAGCTGCGCGTTCGTGCAGCAGCCGGCGGCGTTCAACGAGCACCGAGTTGTACGCCACCTCCAGGGTCAGAGCATGCTTGAAGGTGTATTCCACATCGCCCACCGCAGGCTGCTCGTAGATGAACTCAGCGAGTTGGAGTTCCGACAGCATCCGCTCCAATTCGTCATCTGATTTTCTGGCCACGCGCTTGATCAGGCGAGACGAAAACTCCCTGCCGAGCACCGCGAGGGTCTGCAGCAACTCCTTTTCTGCTGTCGACAGCCGATCAATGCGCGAGGCCAGAATCGCCTGCACAGTCGC
>DASZGZ010000204.1:0-4985 GCA_035938355.1 Acidobacteriaceae bacterium | reverse complement strand
CTCTTCGTCCGCGCCAAGCTCGCGAACGGCGAGTGGGCCACACCTTTCGATCCCAAGGAGATGGGCCACTCGAAGAAATGGCGGGACTACACCGAGTCGAACGCCTGGCAGACCACCTTCGGCGTCCAACACGACATCAAGGGCCTCATCGACCAGTTTGGCGGCCGCGAGCCATTCCTCACCAAGCTTGATTCTCTCTTCAATCAGAGCTCCGACTTGCCCGCCGACGCGCCGCCGGATATCGCCGGTCTCATCGGCCAATATGCGCACGGCAACGAGCCCTACCACCACATCGCGTACATGTACGTGTATGCGGGGGTGCCATATAAGACTCAGGAGCGGATACGTTTCATTCTCGACACGCTCTACCACAACGACCCCGATGGCCTCGCCGGCAATGAAGACTGCGGCCAGATGTCTGCCTGGTACGTTATGAGCGCGCTCGGTCTCTACGCGGTCGATCCGGTCAGCGCTACCTACGTCCTCGGCACGCCGCTCTTCGAGAACACGAAGGTCAATCTTGCCGGCGGCAAGACACTCACCATCGAAACCAAACGCACCAGCCCCTCGCAGAAGTACGTGCAATCGGTCGCGCTCAACGGGAAGAAGCTCGATCGCCTCTGGGTGCGCCACAGCGAGCTCATCAGCGGCGCCACTCTCACCTTCACCATGGGCGACCAGCCCAACCATCAGCTCGGCGCCGACCAGAAAGTCGCGCCACCCTCATTAACGACCTAAGCTACGTGATGATGGACGACATGAAGAGGAACCCCAGCACCACGCGCCGCGCTTTTCTGGGGGGCGCCGCTTCTGTTGCGGCTGCGGCCGCTACGCCGCGTCACCTGTACGCGCAGATCAAGTCCACAGATCTTCACCAGCGCCCCGCGCCCGGCGAGCGCCGCTTCTCGAGCCCTGCCGTCGAAGCCGCCATTACACGCGTCGGCGCTCGCATCGCCGATCCTGAACTGCGCCTGATGTTCGGCAACTGCCTGCCCAACACCCTCGACACCACCGTCTTCCCCGGCACCTACGAAGGCCAGCCCGATACCTTCGTTATCACCGGCGATATCGACGCCATGTGGCTCCGCGATTCTTCCGCGCAGGTGTGGCCCTATCTCCGATTCGTGAATGAGGACAAGCAGCTCGCCTCGCTCATCGAGGGTGTCATCCACCGCCAGAGTCGCTGTATCCTCCTCGATCCTTACGCGAACGCCTTCCTGCGTTCGACATCTGACAAGCCGCTCTCCTGGGCCGTGCATGACGAAACCGATATGTTCGCCGGCGTCGGGGAGCGCAAGTGGGAGGTCGATTCGCTCTGCTACACCATCCGGCTTGCGCACGGCTATTGGAAGGCCACCGGCAGTACCGCACCGTTTGACAACGACTGGCGTGCTTCCGCCCACCGCATCGCCGAGACTTTCCGTCAGCAGCAGCGCAAGCACAATCGCGGTCCCTATCACTTCCAGCGAAGCTCGCCCGTGCCCACCGATACGGTGCCGCTCAGCGGCTACGGCAATCCCGCGCGTCCGGTCGGGCTCATATACTCCATGTTTCGCCCGTCCGACGACTCCTGCATCTATCCGCTCTTCATCCCCGCCAATCACTTCGCCGTCGTCAGCCTCCGTCAGCTTGCGGAGCTCGCCAACGTCCTGCATGACGCGGCTCTCGCCAACGAGTGCACCGCTCTCGCCAAAGAGGTAGAGTCGGCTCTTGTGCAGCACGGTCACACACGCAACAGCAACGGCGACGTAGTGTGGGCCTACGAAGTCGACGGCTACGGCAACACTCTGCTGATGGACGACGCCAACGCGCCGGGGCTGCTCTCGCTGCCATATCTAGGCTGCTGTGCCATCAGCGATCCTGTGTATCAGCGCACCCGCGCCTGGGTGCTCAGCTCGGACAATCCATACTTCTTCCGCGGCAAGGCGGGTGAGGGAATCGGCGGCCCGCACCAGGGGCTCAACTACATCTGGCCCATGTCCATCCTCTTCCGCGCCTTCACCAGCACCGACGATCAGGAGATTCGCACCTGTCTCCGTACCCTTCGCGACACAACAGCGGGTACGCACTTCCTCCATGAGTCCTTTCAGAAGGACAACGCCGAAGACTTCACTCGCGCCTGGTTCGCCTGGGCCAACACGCTCTTCGGCGAACTCATCCTGCACCTCGCCGACACGCGTCCGGCAATTCTCAGCAGCAAACTCTGAGCGCCGCTCGGCTACCATCGATCTATGACCCAGCCCATCGCTGTCGTCGATGCCTTCACCGCCGAGCCCTACCGTGGCAACCCGGCCGGTATCTGCGTGCTCGCCGCGTCCGCCTCGGACGGGTGGATGCAGTCGGTTGCCATCGAGATGAATCACGCCGAGACGGCCTGCCTCGTCAAGATCAAGGATGGGTACGATCTTCGCTGGTTCACTCCCGGCGGAGAGGTTGACCTCTGCGGCCACGCCACCCTCGCCAGCGCTCACTATCTTTGGGAGACCGGAGCTCTCGGAGCCGCGGAGCAGGCGCGCTTCCACACCCGCAGCGGCCTTCTGACCGCCGCTCGCGTGCTCATCGATGGCGCTGCCTGGGTGGAGCTGGATTTTCCTGCTGAGCCTGTCTCTCCGGCCCCGGCGCCCGACGGCCTCGCCACCATGCTTGGCGCGGAGCCTATCTTTGTCGGCCGCAACCGCCTCGACTACCTCGTCGAACTCGCGAACGAGTCGATCGTCCGCTCACTTCACCCGGACCTCAAACAAATCGCAGCACTCTCGAATGCAGAAGATGCGCGCGGGGTTATCGTCACCGCCGCAGGCGCAAATAGCAACGCCGACATCGTATCCCGCTGCTTTTACCCCAGCCTACGTATTGATGAAGACCCCGTTACCGGCTCGGCGCATTGCGGCCTTGCACCCTATTGGATTCCGCGCCTCGCCAAGCAGGAGATCGTTGCGTACCAGGCTTCTGCGCGTGGCGGCTGGCTGCATTTACACGTTGCCGGAGATCGCGTGAAGCTGCGCGGTCAGGCCGTGACCACGCTGCGCGGCGAGCTCCTCCATAGTGCAACTTGAGACTCGGGTGCAAGTTGAAAACTCGGGCGCAAGTTGAAGACTTGTTGTTGAGCCACGCCTCTTAGTTGTTTGGCAGCTTGAGCTGCTCCGCCGCAGGCAGATCGCCCTCTGGCCGGAAGCATGCGCGGCATCGCGCCTCATACATGCCCGCCGCACCCACCACGACGAGTTGCTGGCTTGCTCCGAGTCTCTGAGTGTGGATCGCCGGCGCGCCGCACAGCATGCACACGGCGGAGAGCTTTACCACTTCGTCGGCAATCGCCATCAACGCAGGCAGCGGCACAAATGGCTCGCCTGCAAAGGTCGTATCCAGGCCGGCCAGCACCACGCGCTTGCCTGCATGCACCAGCTCCATGGCAAGTCCGACCAGCGATTCGTCGAAAAACTGCGCCTCGTCGATTCCCACCACGTCGATTGTCTCCAGTGCCGCGAAGAGCGCAGCACGCAGCCGCTCCACATCGCGCGCCGCCTGCGCCTTGATCATCTGCGAACTGTGCGAAGCAATCGCATCCGGCTGGTAGCGCAGATCGATGTCGGGTTTAAAACTGGCAACACGCAGACGTGCGATCTGCGCGCGCTTCAGCCGCCGGATCAGTTCTTCGCTCTTGCCGGAAAACATCGGCCCGGTGATCACTTCCATGCGGCCCGGCTGTTTGTTTTGAGAATGTGCTATCTCTGTCATGCCTGTTCCATAAGAAGGACAGAAGTGTACTGCGCCTCCACCCAGGGGTGGCCGCTATACGGAAATGAGAACCACGGCCACCAGCGCCAGCGCCATGCCGGCTGCTTGGCTGAGTGTGGTGCGTTCCTTCAACAGCACTGCCGCCAGCAAAATCGTCGACGCAGGATAGAGCGAGCTCAGCACCGCCGCGATGTCCAGCCGCCCCAGCCGCGTCGCGATGGTGTAGAAGGTATTTCCGCTCGCGTCGAAGACACCCGCGATTGCGATCAAACCCAGCACCGCCCAACCCGGCCACGGCAATTTCGCTCTTGAATCGATCTTTGCTCTGCCGGCACGTCGCATCCCGATCCAGGTAACGGCGGCTGCCAGCGTGGTGCTCGCCATACGCGAACACGCCAGCGGCCACAACACGCCACCGCGCCCCGCGAGCTTGAGGAAGATGTAGAGACATCCAAAGCTGCCGCCCGCTGCGGCGCCCAACAGGATGGCCTGCTTCGAGGACGGCGATCCCGGTGCACTCGCAATCATCCAGATTGCCACCCCCGCCAGCACGATACCTGCGAGCTGCGGTGCGCGCGGCAGCCCCTCCGTCGCAAATGCCCAAATCACCGGCATCACCGCGGCCAGCACGCCGCTCACTGCCGCGGTCAGCCCCATGCCGCCCAGCGCCAGCGCCTTGTAGAGCACCATCACGCCCGTGCCGCATGCCACTCCGGCCAGCGCTCCATAAACGGCAGACTTTGTATCGGGCCACGTCGAACCGTGGACCAGCGCCAGCGAGATCAGCAGCGCCAGGCTCAAGGAGTGGGACAATGTCACCACAGCGGGCGAAGGCAGTCGCCGCGCGGCGATGCCGCCCACAAAGTCGCTGGTGCCCCAGATCGCCGCGGACGCCAGACTTAGCGCGACTGTCGCCGTGCTGCCGCTCACACCTCCAGCGACAGCACCGATACCGCCTGTCATCAGCGCGTCGCAGCCGTCGGAATATAGCCCAGAGGTGCCTTTACCTCCAGGTTCGGGCGTTCTACATGCACGTCCAGCGTCCGGTAGCGTCCGTCGATTGTCGGTAGATGGCTCAAGAAACCGAGCGTGTATTGCGTGCGCGCTTCCTTCGCGATTGTTGCGAAGCTTCTCTCCATGCCTTCTGCGGAGAACTGAGCCTCCAGGACGCCGCCTGTGGCAGTGGCATAACGCGGCAGCACATTCTCGGCGGGGATCAATGGCATATGGAAGCGATCCAGGTAGCC
>DASZGZ010000203.1:0-3299 GCA_035938355.1 Acidobacteriaceae bacterium | reverse complement strand
GGTGGGCGCGCTGCTGCTGGTCGATATGGCGCACTTTGCCGGCTTGGTCGCCGGCGGCGCACATCCATCGCCGGTGCCGCACGCGCAATTCGTCACCACCACCACGCACAAAACGCTGCGCGGCCCCCGCGCCGGCATGATTCTCTGCCAGCAGCAGTACGCTGCCGGGGTCGACAGATCCGTCTTCCCTGGTCAGCAGGGCGGCCCATTGGTTCACATCATGGCGGCTAAGGCCGTCGCGTTCGGTGAAGCGCTTGAGCCCAGCTTCCGCGACTACGCGGCGCAGATCGTGAGCAACGCAAAGGTGCTCGCGGAGGAACTCGCAGGACATGGATTCCGCGTCATCTCCGGAGGCACCGACACCCACCTCATGCTCATCGATGTCTTCGCCAAGGGCATGTTCGGCAGCGAAGCCGAAACCGCGCTCCACGCGGCCGGTATCACGGTGAACAAGAACGCTATCCCCTTTGATGCCAATCCGCCGATGAAGCCCAGCGGCATTCGCATCGGCACGCCTGCGCTCACCACCCGCGGCATGGGCAATCCGGAGATGCGCACTATTGCTCGCTGGATCACCGAAGCCCTGGACAAGCGCAGCGATGAAGCCGCCCTCGCACGCATACGCGGGCAGGTCCGCGAATTAGCCGACAGCTTTCCGCTGTACGACTGGCTGCGCGAGCCCCAGCTCGCCGCCGCGCGCTAGCGGCTGACGAAGCAGTATCACTCGCGTCGAAGCGCCGTCATCGGATCGACAGACAATGCGCGGCGTGCCGGAAGAACGCACGCCGCCGCGGCAACCGCCAGCAGCAGAAGCGAAACGCCCGTTACCATCAGCGGGTGCGTCGCGCTATTTCCTACCCAGTCCGCGATGAAGCGATTCAGTCCCATGCTCAGCGCAACTCCGGCAACAACGCCAATACCTACACTCACCGCGGCGGAAGTCATTACGATCCGGAAGACATGCAAGCGCCGCGCGCCCAGGGCGATACGAATGCCGAACTCATTCGTCCGCTGCATCACGGAGTAGGAGACCACGCTGTAGAGACCGACGGCAGAGAGCACTAACGCGAGGATCGAAAATCCGGCGAAGAGTGCGGAGATCAGTTTTCCTCGCGCCCATACAGGCTCTCGCTTAAGCCATCTTTCCAGGTCTGCGCTGCCCGCAATCAGTTGGTCACGATTCAAAGCTGCGAGTCGGACACGAACAACGTGTACAAGAGCCTCGGCGGGCATGCTGCTGCGTATCAAGATGCCCGTTCCCGCCCACATCTGCAGACTGTATGGAGCGAAGATCGCTGGTTTAACAGGATTCTCGATCCCATCATTCACGGCGTCACCCACTACGCCGATCACCTGCAGCCAGCCATCTGCTCCAGGCGCAATCATTGTCTTCGGTGGATTGTTCGAGAGCTTCGACAGCTTCAGCGAATGTCCGATGGCATCGCCATTCGGGAAGTAGCGTCTGACAAAGCTCTGATTCACAAGCACGAGAAGAGCGCCCCGCGAAACTTCCGCAGCATCCCAGATGCGGCCCTCAACCAGCGGCATATGGAGTGTGCGGAAAAAACCTGGACCGACAAAGCCGACTCTCGCCGTTTGCGCCTCCGGCGATGCGGCTGGTGTTCCCAGCAGCTCAAAGGATTGCTGCCAACCGCTATAGGGAGGCGTTGCATTGGTGTCGATTGCCGCAGAAGCAACATCCGGCAGCGTAGCGACGCTGTCGCGAAGCTGCTCGAAATAGTTCACCCGCGCCTGCCACGTCGTATAGCTGTTCTCCTGCAGTTGGATCCCCATCGAAACAACATTGTGCGGGTCATAGCCGAGCGGCACGCGAGTCAGCCGCACAAAGCCCTGGATCGCCGCTCCCGCCGCGGTCAAGAGCAACAGCGTCAATGCGATCTGCGCCGCGACCAGCGAGCCATGCAGCCGCTTGCCGCGCACGCTGCCCGCGGCTTTGATGGAATTGGACTGCATCACCTGGCCGATCTCCGGCTTCGCCATCCTCAGAGCAGGCATCATCCCGAAGAGCACAGTGATTGCTAATGCCAACCCTGCGCTGAAGAGCAGCACCGGCGCATTGATACGAATCGCAACATCGGGCGGAAAGAGGCGTTCCGGCATCCAGGCCACGATCAGCGCCAGCAGCCGATAGGCAAACAGGATTCCGAGTCCCGTTCCCGTGATCGCCAGCAGCAGCGATTCTGTCAGCAACTGCCGCACAATGCGTATGCTGCTTGCACCCACCGCGGCTCGTACCGCGAATTCGTGTTGTCGTGCCGTGCCCCGCGCCAGCAACAGGATCGAAACATTCCCGCAGCCTATCGCCAGCAGCATGGAAACAGCCGCAAAAAGCAGATAGAGCGTGCTGCCAATGTTTTGTGTGGTTTCATAGGTCAGGGGGCGGATGTCCACCTTGAAGGTTCGGGGAAAATTATCCGGGTGTTCCTGCGCAAAGCGTCGCAACAGCGGTGTCATTTCCGCGTCGGCAGTCGCCCAGCTTACGCCGGAGCGCAGCTTCACCACTACACCGCCGCCCTTCGTGTCGGCAATTTCCTGCGGCAAGTAGACATCCGCGCCCCAGTCCCAGGTGAAATTCGACCGAGTAACGCCGATAATCGTGTACTTCTTGCGACCCAATTCCAACGTCTTTCCAACGATGGCCGGATCGCCATGGAAATGCCGCTGCCAGAAGCGATAATGCAACATCACCACCGGCTGCGGCTCTTGCCCATCTGGCGAATCAGAAGGCCCCAGGTTGCGGCCGAGCAATGCCGGCACCCCCAGCGTGGGGAACGTCTCTCCAATTCCGTAAAACGCGGAAACAGCCTCGGGAATCTCCTCGCCGGTCACTCTCAGATCGTCCGGCCGCCATGTGGCAAAGCTCTCGAAAGCGTGCACCTTTCGCAGCTCGCGCAACTGCGGCCCGGTGAAATAGGCGTCGGAGAGGATGCCTCTTGAATCGCGAATGCTCAGATTCCCGATCCGCTCGACATCTGTGTAGGGAAACGGGTGCATCAGCACGCCATAGATCACGCTAAAGACGGAGACCGTCGCGCCGATACCGAGCGCCAGCGAGAGGACCGCTGTCAGAGCAAAGCCCGGATTCTTGATGAGCTGCCGCAGGGAGTAGCGAAAGTCCTGAAGGAAGGTCTGCATCACCCACTCCTGATTGGTCAATCATTGTGCCGCGACGGACGCGAACCATGATCCCATACGACGGTTGCTCCTGCCATTTCGTTCATTGTTTCAATCGGGAAGGCGTGCGGCTGAACTTGGTACAATTCGCCTCGATTCGCCCC
>DASZGZ010000202.1:0-14654 GCA_035938355.1 Acidobacteriaceae bacterium | reverse complement strand
GTCGCCCGCAGCATCACTCACCTGCACGTCCGGGCGGTTATCCCGCGCGGGGGGATTGGCCTCATTGCCTGTGAGACCGTTGATCTTCGGATTTTCTCGTTTTAAGAATCCGAGAAGATGATCAAAGGAACGGTTCTCGAGCATGAGTACAACGAGACGCTCAATCGGAGTCGACATAAGCAGACATGCCTCAACTCTCACCACAACGGAAGTAGAAAGGGAAGAGAGCTTGCGAGCTCTAACACTACCAATGACGAAATTTCAACGGAAACTTAATTGAAACGGCATATCCGCAGGATGAATGGGAAATCATTCGGGGGTTTGTCGATCCAGGCATTCCTGATGTGTACGAAAGCAGAACATATGGATATTTCGTCTCGGCATCGGTTAACACAAGGCGTTTCGGAGGACTAATCTCGCTTCTATAAGGCGCGATGAGCAGCACCAGCTTGACAGCGGCAGCTGAAGTGTTGGGATCAGTCGGTTGCGAAATGGACGGGTGCTACTCTTCTTCACCAAGAAGATTGCTTACCCGAACGATGGTATCTATCTGTTCCCGCGTGAGTCGCGACAACAGATTCCGCCGAACTGAGGCAGCGTGTACTGGGCGAGCAGCATCCAGCTTTTCTCTGCCGAGTTTGGTAAGGGCGATGAGTACAGTTTTCCCGTCAACACGGCGGCGCTTAATAAGCGATCGTTCCTGCATTCGCGTCAGCTGATGAGAGAGGCGACTCTTATCCCAAGCCATCATGCTGGCCAGCACTTGTTGCCGCATCTCACCTTTGCCGGGGGCAGCGAGGCGAGACAATACACCAAATTCAGCACCTGAGAGGCCGGCCGCCTGGGCGATGTCCCGCCCAACGCGATCCAGCACATCTTCGTGCATAAGTCTGAAGGCATGCCAGACACGAAGCTCCTGTGGGGATAATGGTGTCATTGTCATGTCTGTGCAAAGCCTATCAATCTTAGGTTGACAAGGCAACCTACAAGTGCCTTATGATAGTTGACGTGTCAACTACATCCACCGGCGTTCAGCTTAAGGATGAAATCGAATGCCACACCGATCTGCAGGCCTTCCTGTGCGTTCTGGAGGCCGATTCTTCTCTCTTTCTGCCCGACCAACTGCGAGAGCGCCTGATCGCGCAGGACGACCTTGACGCCGGATTTGGATGCTTCGGTTCAGAGGATTCCACGAGATGTACATATTCACGCTTGCATGAGCGTGCGAAGGCGCTCCGGGTATGACTCGAAGCCGCAAATTCAGAACTTTACCAGTCTGTGCGCTCTGATATTGTTCGCGGCGGTCAACCACGCGCCCTTCTTCGGTGGCTCGAGGATTCAGCAGGCGATAACGAACCGAGAGGCCCCTTGCCCGGCTTGGGCTTCGACTACCCGGGATGAGTTGGTGAGCGGAGTTCTTCAACTGCTTGAGCCGAGCGAACCAAATCTGCAACCATCACCGGAGATGGTGCCCTACCAGCCAACGCCCGTGCGCCACGTCCTCCACCTGATTGCAGCTGCGGCGGTTACAGAAGATGACGTCTTTGTCGATCTCAGCTCGGGGCTGGGGCATGTGCCGCTCCTTGTGTCCATGGTGACTGGAGCCCAGAGCCTTGGTGTGGAGGTACAGGCGGCCTATGTCGCGAGTGCGCGAAGGTGCGCTCAAAGCCTTCGCCTCAGCCGCGTCCGATTCATCGCGCAGGACGCGCGTGATGCGGACCTGTCCCGCGGCACCATGTTCTATCTGTATTCGCCCTTCAAGGGCTCGATATTGGCCGACGTGCTGAGCGCGCTGCGAAGGGAGAGTATGCGCAGGCCCATAAAGATTTGCTCACTCGGTCCCTGCACCCGCAGAGTTTCGAACCAGACATGGCTGAAGGCGAGCGCATTGCCCGTTACGGGGAGCATTACCGTGTTTGACTCTCTATGAGCACATTTTGTGCCCACTGCGCTCATCGAAGAACCGATTGGTACCAAGATGTCGGCGTATCGTACCTGATTCGCTGGCCATTCTTGAGGAGCCAGGTTGCCGAATAACCGGCTATCCGGACAACTGGTGCATGTGGTTATCCCGGTCGCTGACAATCCCTGGCTTCCTCCCGTACATATCCAGAACCCATCGTAAGGTCCAGCCGTCTCCCCATTCCGAGCGCGGAGGACTTTCGGGTTGACGAGAAACGGTCTCCAATAACATATGCAGGCTTATTGACAAAAGCCTGTACACGGCCTGCTCAATTTACAAAAACCTGTACAGGGCTTGACGTATACCTCATACGAGACCCCGTCTGAACCTGAGACGGTCAAGGTATAAATGTTCGGCTTGTCGTCATGGAAGATTTGTTTGGGGATGGTGCATACAGCAGCGTGATCAGGGGTGATGTCGCGCACCGGACCGCTCTCTTCGCACAATCCTTTATCGAAGGTCAACGCAATAACGCCGGTACTGGGGCGCAACGTGAGGACTTGACCTTCGTAAACGTAGATGACCGGTGTGTGATAGCGGCTCAATTTAATGTCTACCTGTCGCTTGCAACCGGATATCGCTGACAGGACAAATAGCAAAGCGAGTGCCGAAACTGAATGACGGGTATTCATTTCTTCTCCTCTTGCCGCTCTTACATGTGGGTGTGGCGTTAGGAGCCCGTAGAGTTGACCATCTTCTGATATAGGGGATCTTTTTTGAGAGAGCCCATCTCGGGCATAAGGTCTATCTGAAACCTGGTAGCTCCTCGCTTAAAGCAAGCTTCCAGAGTGTCCAGTGCAACCTTACGCATGCCAAGTTGTTCGAATGTTCGCGCCTTGTATAACTGGGTGTCGATGTCTGCAGTGGGCAATGAGTCACCCTTGCGGATATGGAGTCGGGCCTCTGTCGCAGATCCTGCCTTAGCCTCGAGCAGTGCGAGGAGTATCCAGCCAGGTCCCTGCCGCGGATTCATCTGCAGATTCTCCTGCTGTGTCTGCGCACCCGCCGCATACGCTCTTCTGGCCTCAGAGCGATGGTCGCGGAGTGTGGAGTAACAGTCCCCCAGCTCCAACCAGGTCGTGCTATCGTGCTTGTCAAGTTTAGTGGCATCCTTGGCAAACTGGAGCGCAAGCGTCGGCTTCCCTTGGCTGCGGAGCACTTGAGCCATGGTGGCGTATGCTGTTGGGTCCGGCTTCAACTTCATACTCTGCCGCAGCCGATCACTCGCCTCTTCGGGCCGGCCTAGCAGCAGGTACATGCACCCCATGTTGAGCAGAGCCAACGCATTCCTCGGATTGACCAGGCTGGCAGCGTGGAATTCCGAGAGCGCTTCGCTGTACCTACCTTGCATCTCCAAAAGGTTCCCCAATTCATTGTGTGCAAGCCAATGGTTTGGGCGGAGTTGCAGCGCACGGCGGAAACCAGCCTCCGCCGCCTGCCACTGGTTAAGGTTCGTGTAGACCTGACCTTGCCATATGAGCGTCTGCGTGTTGCCTGGATCAAGCGCCAACGCCTTCTTCATCTCACGCTGCGCGGACTGCTGGTCCCCGATCTCCTGCATGACAAAGCCGCGCGCGTTATGCGCTTCTACCAAGTCCTGGTTCAGCGCCAGAGCGGCATCGGCGGCGGCACGCGATAACACAAGCGTCCCCGGGTTGTGTTCCAAAGCCCAGAGGCGACAGTAAGCGAGGGCGAGCTTGGCCTGTGCCAGCGAGTAGTGTGGATCCAGATCCGTAGCTTCCTTGTACTTTTCTATGGCTGGCTCAAGACCGGAGTCATTCTCCTGTCTCCGCAACGCTTCTGCTGCCCGGAACGCAGCGTACGCCTTAGGGTTGTCGGTTTCAACCGCTGTACGTTTGTCGTTCGGCCGGTAATAGGTGAGGTTCAATAACTCGGCTGCGGCGTGCACGGCCTTCTGCGGCAGGGTGAGTTGACGGTCGAGAGGGACGTGAATGTCTTTGGAACGAAGAGTCCGCATGGAAGGGTCTAGAACTTTCAAAGCGATTTGGAGACCCTTGGGCGACTGCATGCCGGACGCGGCGAGGACAAGATTCGCGCCCAGGGATTCGCGGACCTCGTTGAGCTGGGCAGTGGTCTTCACGTCATCTGGGGATTGTTGAGGAATCAGGAACAGATTGCGGTCATACGCCTCCGCCCGCGCGAGCTCACTCGAGATCGAATCAATCAAGCCCATCAGCACCAGCTTGATCTTCGCGTCTGCAGAAGGCGGCCAGCCAAGCAGCGCTACGAATCGCTTGACCGGCAAGGGGTGCATGTAGTCCGCGATGGTGTCTCGCTTCCAGAAAGCACCGCCGGCGACCGCGCAGAATGCGGCGCCGGAAGCTGCCAGCATTTCGCGGCGCGTCCACGCGCGAGGTGATTGCCGTCCGCTCTCAACGGCGGAACGGAACTGCTCGAAGGCACGACAGCGAACGACAGGGTCTTCCGAAAGAAACTCACAGACGGTTCGTCTATAGAGCTCGGGCGCGGTGATCGCATCAAGAGACGGTGCCGGGTGCACATTGAGGCCATCCGCTGATTCGACCGGGCGCTTTCCCGTAAGCACCTGGTGCAATAGCACGCCAAGTGCAAAAACGTCCGAAGCACGTGACGGCCGGTTGCCGCGGATGAGCTCAGGGGCAAGATAGCCAGGAGTTCCAGCGATTGCGCCCATCCCCGGAAGGGTTGCGTCGGACTCGTATTGCCGCGCGAGACCGAAGTCCATGATGGACACAGAGAGCCGCAAACCCGAGCGGTCAAGCATGACGTTGGTCGGCTTAATGTCACGGTGAACAATACCGGCATCGTGGATCGCGGCAATGCCCGCGATCATCTGCCGAAAAATTTCGAGCGCCTCATTTCGTGGCAGCAGCACATTCTTCTGAAGCCTGGTGTCCAGGGTCTCGCCGGCGAGCAGCTTCATGGTGAGAAAGAGAAACGGCGGCGGCTCATCATCGCAGCGAAATATCTCGTATATCGGGCACAGATTTGGATGATTGATCTTCCGGGCAAGCAGAACCTCCTGCTCGAAGCGATGGGATGACTCCTGATGTGCGGCTATCTCCGGCCGAATCATCTTTAGCGCCACGCGATTGCCTTGAAGAAGACAATCTTCCACCTCGTAAACTTCACCCATGCCGCCGCGTGCGATAAAGCGCACCACGAGAAAGCGGTGCGCGATGGTTTCGCCCGCGCTGAAGCGCGCTGTCACGTCCGCTGTCTGGTCACGATCAAGGCTGGAGACAGTTGCACCACCAGGAGCAGCGTCCTGCCTGCTCGTAACGATCGGCCAGCGCAGGAAGCTACCGGCGCGTTCGTCTTTCCGCAGCAGTTCCTCAACCCGCCTTCGCAGCGCGGGGTCCCCGCGGCACGCGCGGTCGACAAAGGTCTGCCGCTTCTCGGGCTGCAGCTCGAGTGCATCTACAAACAACTGCTCCGCGGATTGTCTCGGCAGACCCATGAATGCCCCATTGAACCGAATGGAGGACGCAAGTCCCCCATTCATCGATTGCGTTTGAACGGTCATTCCGGAAGCCGGCAAGTGTCAGGGGAGGAAATGAGAATCCCGTCGATGTACTCGATCACAGCCATCTGCCGCGCTGAAATGGCGGTGGGCGTGTTAACGGTCTTAATAGTAACATGGATTACTTAAGTTACAACAGCTATTTACTTAGGCGATATCTTCCTTCTAACCGTCTCGCTAAGTAATGCGTAAATGAACAGTCCAACGTGCCAAAACCCGCACTCGCTCCGCTGGCGATTGTTAGTGTTTTTCATCCCAGTGGCAGTCATCTATAGGTGGCACCGGAGTGGTTGGATTGGCTACGGCATCGCTATTCGCCAAAGGCGTGTGCGTATGTCCTCATCACAGGGCCGTAGCAAGAAGAAACTCGATGAGGGCTGTAAAGACAATCGACAACAACTTTTCTGGGAGAGACCTTCACATCGGCAGCTCGCCCATTCCCGCAGTCTTCAATCGGTTCTGCGATGTGCCAAAGCACACCGTCGGAGAGCAGCTCTTCAAGTGCGCGAAGCGAAACGGGAGCAGGCCGCTTACGAGTCTACAACCATAATCGACCGTTGACCGCGACTCGACGGCTGCGAATGCGGCAACGAATCGATTGCCGGCGTTGGAGCACGCAGCGGCTCGGGCAATACCGGCCGGCTTCGTATCGACGGCAAACCGCCAGCGTCTCAGGCAGCTCACGTTTCGCAGCTTGAGCCCAAGTCATGGGCTAGCACGTAAAGCGTCAGGATGCGGCTTGGCTAAAAGGCCGCATCAGCGCACTACATCGCGATCACGAGCGTCTCCTGGCGCGTCTCCATCTGTACGACTGTAGCAGCGTGTGCCTCGCCGGCGATGGCGGTGTGTGCAAGTGCCAGTTGCGCTGCCGGAATGCGCGCCGGCGAGCAGGAGACGTAGTCCAGATCGAGCGTCTCCAGAAATTCGATCGATTCCGGATCGCCGCCGTGCTCGCCACAGACGCCGATTTTGATCTCTGGATTCGACTCACGCGCCCGCTCGATAGCCATCTGCATCAGCGCTCCCACACCTTCGCGGTCGATGGTGATGAAAGGGTCCTTCTTCAGAATTCCGGCCTCGATGTACGCGTCGAGATATTTGCGCGCATCGTCACGGGAGAAGCCAAACGTCATCTGCGTTAAATCATTGGTCCCAAAGGAGAGGAAATCTACCTCCTTCGCAATCGACCCAGCGCAGACCGCCGCTCGTGGCAACTCGATCATCGCCCCGAATTTATAGGGTGTCGACTGTCGTAGCTCAGCGAAGACAGTTTCCGCCGTCTCAACCACAAGTTTGCGCATCGCGCGAATCTCGCCCACCCCGGCGACCAGCGGGACCATGATCTCCGGCACGGTCCGCACGCCCTTTCTCTGCACCGCGATTGCCGCTTCCAGGATCGCTCTTACCTGCATCGCGATGATCTCCGGATGGGTGATCCCCAGGCGGCAGCCGCGATGACCCATCATCGGGTTCGTCTCCTGGAGATCCCGCGTGCGTTCGCGCAATTGTTCCAGCGCCGTGATCTCTCCCACATGGAGACCGCGTTGACAGGCGCGCCGGAGGCGTTCGTCAACCTCTTCGAGTCGGGGGAGAAACTCGTGCAATGGCGGATCGATCAGCCGGATGGTGACAGGCAAGCCATCCATGCTGCGGAAAAGAGACGCGAAGTCGCTCTTTTGCATCGGCAGTAGGTGGTTCAACGCCTCCCGTCGCTGATCAGGGTCCTCGGTCAGGATCATGGCCCGGATCCACTCCAACCGTTCGCGAGCGAAAAACATATGCTCTGTCCGGCACAGGCCGATGCCGGTGGCCCCGGCGCGTCGTGCCCGCTCGGCATCCTCTGGCGTATCGGCATTGGCGCGTATCGGCGTCACGCTAACGCACTTCGCCCAGCCAAGAAACTCATGGAGCATCGCGTTGTGCAGCGAACCCGCGCGCAATGGCACCTTGCACGCGAATACCCGACCTGAGAGTCCATCGAGTGACAACCAGTCTCCTTCTCGCAGGAGCAGTTCGCCGATCTTCACGGTGCGCTCCTGCTCGTTCACCACGATGGCATGTGCGCCCGTGATGCAACACTTGCCCATACCGCGCGCGACCACCGCAGCATGGCTGGTTGCTCCGCCATGGGCCGTCAGAAAGCCGACGGAGGCCTCCATGCCATGAATGTCGTCGGCCACCGTCTCCTGCCGCACCAGAATGACGGGCGTCGCGCGATGTTTG
The DNA here is from genome assembly GCA_035938355.1 of Acidobacteriaceae bacterium. Lineage (GTDB taxonomy): Bacteria > Acidobacteriota > Terriglobia > Terriglobales > Acidobacteriaceae > KBS-83. Next base: position 6,945 of record DASZGZ010000202.1, on the reverse strand, counting down.
CCGGCCATGCTCACCGCACGGTCCGCGGTCAGCGCGATCTGTCCGACAGCCGAGCCGGGCGATGCCGGCAGTCCGCGCGTCACCGGTGCGACGTCTACATCGGAGAGGTCGAGCTGCGGCGACAGGATCTCGTTGACCTGCTCCGGCTTCACGCGCTGCAGCGCTTCCGTTCTGGAGATCAGCCCCTCATGGGCCATGTCGACAGCACACCGCAGCGCCGAGATCGCGCTGCGCTTGGCTGTCCTGGTTTGTAGCAGGAAGAGCTCGCCCCTCTGCACCGTAAACTCGAAGTCCTGGACATCGCGCAGGTGCTTTTCCAGCCGCTTGGTAATCAAGCGGAGCTGCTCATCGACCGCTGGCGTCGTCTTCGCGAGTTCTGAAAGCGGCAGCGGCGTCCGAATGCCTGCAACGATATCTTCCCCCTGGGCATTGGGCAGGAATTCGCCAAAGATCGCCGGGTCGCCCGTGATGGGGTTGCGTGTGAAGCCCACTCCGGTGCCGCTGTCCATTCCGGAGTTGCCGAAGACCATCGCCTGCACTGTCACGGCCGTTCCCGCCTCTTCCGGAATGTTGTACATGCGACGGTAATGCTGGGCGCGCGTATTCGTCCACGACTGAAACACGGCTTCGGTTGCCATCAGGAGCTGCTCCCGCGCATCCTCCGGAAATGGCCGGTGGGCATGGTGCAGCACGCATGCCTTATACCCGGCAATCACGGTTCGCAGCGCGTCTTCCTTCAATTCGAAATCGAATTCCACTCCGTGTTCCCGCTTCACTCGGACCAGAATTTCGTCGAAATGAGCTTTCGGAACCTGGAGGACCACTGCGCCGAACATCTGGATAAGCCGCCGGTAGGAGTCGAGCGCGAAGCGCAAGCCGCCGCCCGCCGCGGCGAGCCCCTCCACGTTGGCTTCGCTCAGCCCCACGTTCAGGATGGTGTCCATCATGCCCGGCATCGAGATTGCCGCACCTGAGCGCACGCTCACTAATAAAGGCTGTTCAGCGCCGCCGAAGCGCTGCCTCTGCTTCTCTTCCAACCAGGCGACGGCCGCGTTGATAGCTTTCTTCAGCTCGTCTGGTAGCCGTTTGTGCTTCAAGTAGTGTCGGCATGCGCTTGTCGGGATCGTGAAGCCTGGAGGGACAGGAACGCCTAGCTGCGCCATGACAGCTAGTCCGGCGCCTTTGCCGCCGAGCAGCGCCTTCATGTTTCCTTCTCCGTCGGTGGTCTCCGCACTGAAGCGATAGACGCTGCCCTGATTCACGGTTGCGATAGACATTTGAGACTCCTAGCTGAAAGTGCTCGCGAGGTGCGAGCGGATGTCGGGCCAATCCGGTGTCCGACTGACGGAGTACACCTCACGCGGAGCGTTGCAAGCAAGTTCTCGGGGCCAAAGTGGCCGCTAGTCCGAATCGGACGAGTTAAGGTAGATCTGTGAAAAAAGCCACAAAGTACCCGTTTTCTGCTCGACCGTTTCGGATGTTAACTCCTAGAATGAGCGCCATGCCAGCCGATGCCCCATACCTTCCCGCTATGTCGATCACCTCCCGGCTATTGCAGGAATTGAATGATGCCGGCGAGGAGCGCCGGGTGCAGAAAGGCATCGCCCTGCTCGACCGCCTGGACTGCAAACAGATCACCCTGAGCGCGTTGGGTGTGGTGCAGGCTCCATTCCTGCTATGTCTCGCGCAGTGGGTGGATTTGGGGTACCAGTCCCCCCATCTCATCGACGGACTCCTGCAGCAGCTCCCACTGGAGCAACGGGCGCAACTGCCTCTCCGCGACTTCCTGATGGTTCGTATGGCTGAGGCCTTCGCTGCCATGGCGCATGAGGATACGGACCATGCCATTGATCTCCTCGCCTTCGTGCTGGGAGCTGAGCGCGAGCTGGGAAGCGAGCACCTGAGCGTGCTGGCGCACTTCTGGAAAGGGAGGGCCCATCGCAAGAAGGGCGAATATCAAAAGGCCTCAGAAGACATCGTTACCGCGCGTCACTTGGCCCAGCATCTCGAACTCAAAAAGCTGGCCGCAGCCATCCAGATTCAGGAAGCGTGGTTGGCCTTTCAGCGCGCCGAGCCAAAGGAGGCCTGGTCGCTGCTCGACCAAGCAGAAGAACAGCTTTGCTCGACAGATGACGATATCTCGCTCGGGAACATCAGCTCCGCCCGGGGCAGAATCGTCCGCCGTACCGGTGAATACGCGGAGTCGCTGGCGCATTACGATCGCGCGATCAAGATTTACCAGCGACACAATGCCGATCACAGGAACCTTGCACGGACCCTGGTGAATGCCGCCTATGTAAAGCGGCTGCTTGCGCTCAACCTGCGCAAGCAGTTGGACAACCCTAAACGCCGGCAGGTGCCCAGCGGATCACGTGCTTCGAATGGCAGTGGAAGCGTGAAGCGCCGGTACATGGCAATCTGCCATCAGGCGCTCGCTGATCTGGAGGAAGCAGGACGAATTTACGCGCTGCATGAGCATCATGGCGGAGCCGGATCGGTGCTGGTCAACGGCGGACATCTGCACCTCGAGCTCGGCGATATCGAGCGGGCCGCCATCGAAGGCGCCAAAGCATACGAACTGGCGCAGAGCAAGCACGACCCGATCCTGATGGCCCGCGCCCGCATTCTCGAGGCCTATGCCGAGAATGCTCACGTGGAAGAGGAGCTCGGCGAGGATGCAAACATCGCAACCCACGCGCACCAGGCCCGTCGGTACGCGGAGGAGGCCGTGCAAGTTGCGCTACAGACGCAGAACCGGCGCCTTCTGGCGGGCGCGTACATTGTCTGCGGCATGGTGGCCGCCAGCGAATTCTTTCGGGAATGGGAAGAAGCGCGTCGCTGCGAGATGGAATCCGCGGCGCTGCTTCGCTCCTACGATCGCGATCATCTCGGAGAAGAGTTGGCAATCCTCAAGTCTAAGATCATGCGCTCCATCGGCATCGATGAGACGTTGCGCGCATGGTCCCAGGGAGTTGTCGGCCGCAAAACATTCCAGCAGATGACCGAAGAGTTCGCGGAGGTAGTGATTCCTCAGGTCTGGCTGCGCGAAGGCAAAAAAGTATCTCGTGTCGCCGCGCGGCTCTCTATCTCTCCCAAGAAAGTGAGGCGCATCCTCCGCAGTGTCGGCCTGCGGCATACCACTAGCTGAACACGTCCATTCTTTGGGATCGATCGGAATTCGTCGAACTCGGAAACTGCGCGGGCAGAGCGGACCTTACAAGACGGCGAGTGATTCGGCTGTCGCTAGCCTGAAGCGAGTGAGGTCGCGGGCGGAAATAACTGCGCCGACCGACTGCATCTGGCGCCAGGCGCTCCCTGTCGGTAGCGCGGCGGACAACGTGTAAATGGCTGAGGACGCGACGTTTAGCTCGCACAATTAGTAATTTGAAAGGACAAACGAGTATGCAGATGGTATGTCTGCCAATTTCACCACCCCGTTCGATTAGAAGTGCTCGGTAAGGGCGGCGAAATGGTCCAGCCGGATAAGGCGCTGTGGCGGCGCGGGATGTGCAAGCTCATCATGCTCGAGCACCCAGGTGTTGGGATGGTGCACGTAGACCGCGTGAAGACCGGCGGCAAGCGCGGGATTGATGTCGGAGCGCGGACTGTTGCCGATCATCCAGGTGCTTCCGGGAGCGAGCGCATGGCGCTCGACGATCTCGCGATACGCATCGGGGTGCTTCTCGGGGGGAATTTCGACGGCGGTGAAGTGCATATGGATCCCGGAGCGGTCGAATTTCTTCTGCTGCTCCTGCGCATTTCCTTTGGTGACCAGGATCAGGCGATGCCGCTCGGCGAGTGTGGGTAGTGTTTCGGCGACGCCGGGGAGCAGCTCGATTGCCTGATCGACGATCGACTGCGCGAAGCTGGAGATGCGTTGCCGCTGTTCACTGGAAGGCGCCGCTTCGGAGAGTTCGGTGAAGCAGTCTAGTAGGGAACGCTTGAAGCTGGCCATGCCGTATCCGTGCGCTCGGATGGTCGCGTGCTCGCAGCGGTTCAATACCTGCCGCACCTCGGCAGGTGTGTGTCGATGATGATCGAGATAGCTGATGAAAGCGGCGATGGCGCGCTCGAAATAGATGTTGTTTTCCCACAACGTGTCGTCGGCATCGATCAGCAGGGTCTGGGAAGAGAGGGATGTGGTGCGAAGCATCTTTCGCATCATCGCATGGACAGGCCGGGCAGGAGGAGGCGCTGATTCCAGACGGTCTACCGGGAGAGTTGCATCTGTGGCCCGAATGGTGTCTATTCATCTTCGCCTTGAACGGCAATTCTTTGGGAACGGAAGGGAAGAACGATGCGTGTACTTTCTCTGGTGTTAGTGGCGGCGATGGTGGGCGGCGTGGTGCCCGCGACGATGCACGGACAGGCAGCAGCGACTGCTCCGGCGAGCAAATCTGCAAACACTGCGAAGGCGCCGGCTGTGATGCCGACCGATGCGGAGATTGCCGATGCTAAAGCGAAGGGCATGGTGTGGGCGAACGAGAACACGAAGGTCTATCACAAGGATGACGCGCAGTATGGCAAGACCAAGCACGGGAAGTTCATGACCGAATCAGACGCCCAGGCGGCTGGCTACCGGTTGGCCAAGGCCTCGCCGGTCGGCAAGAAGAAGAGTGCTGCTGCGGCGGCTACTCCGCCGCAGTAAATCGAACATTCGAAGCAGGGCCGGCCGGGTTTCCGCGACGGCTGGCCCAGTTTTGCCGCAGGATCAAGACCCGGCGGTGGAAAGGTAACTGACGCTTCCGTGCGATGGGATGCGACGCGAAGTTTGCCTACACTTTGTGCATGGCTAACTATCGATTGAAAGTTCTTGGCATCCCCACCGCGATCATTCTTGTTTGCGCGGTATTTGTGGAGGCTGCCTTCCATCTGGACCAATCTGTACTTCTCGAACTCGCGGGACTCGTCGCGCGGCTGACCATAGTGGTTGCTTTTCTGTATTTCCTCCGGGCGTGGCGCAAGACGATCCTGGCTTACTGGTAGAGGAGGGTATCGCGGCCCTCCCGCAGGGTCACACGCATCCCATAAATATCGCATTATGTGTGGTTTGACCAAGATTAGTTGAACCAGTGACTGCTATTCGCAAATAGCGATTAGCATTTCCGATCATACGAGTTAGCCAGTGACTCGCGAGCTGGCTATCCATAGCTGACGGCTCCATTCCGTTCTAGCAAGATCCCACTAGACAACATGCTGCCATTCGTGCGCTTGCTTGCGGCTGCTCCTGAGTGAGGATCCTGCGCGGCCGAATCGTGCGTGCGCTACCGGCGCGTTTTCGGCCGCTCCGCTGCCTTGTAAAACGTGTAAACCGCAGCGTAGGGGACGCGGGCGACTGCGCCGAGGTGATGTGCGTCGCAGGTGGCCGGGGGCATGCCGCCGTGGGTGTCGGAGCGGCGCACGTAGGTCACGTGCGCGAGCATGCCGGTGGGTGTGCTATCGATGGCGGGAGAAGCCGCCAGTAGCAGCCATGGAATGGATGCGCGATCGGGCGAGGGCTGCGAGATCAGCAGCTTGCCGCTAACCGCGCTGCCGTCTTTCCAGCGCCAAGTGGGCCCGGCGCCATGGGTGCCGACGGCTTCGGTGCCTGCGTAGAGGGTGGCTTCCGGTGCGACGAAGACCCATGCGGGCGTACCCTGCTGCGAGTCGCAGCGGTAGATCTGCGCGCCTTTGCCGGTGACGGGCGGCAGCGGGGTGACGTTGGGATCGGGCGGTAAAGTGTGGTCCTGCGCGGGAGCGATGACGGGAAGCAGGAGGAGCGCGGCGAGGGCGAGAGCAGGACGCATGGCGATTCAAGGCTAGCACTTCCTACTGCGGTTGCCATCGCGCCAACCGGAGGCGAGGCTCCGTCTCACAATCCGGCCAACGATGAGCTCGCCGCGATGGCGGGCTTAAGCTTGTGTGGGGAGGCACGGACGATGATCGAGACATTGCGGCGGATGTATCGCTACCAGGACTGGGCGATGGAGCAGCTATGGCCGGGCCTGGAGGGGTTGACGGCGGAGGAGTTGGATGCGCCGGGCTGCAGCGGGAACGGGACGATTCGGGTGACGCTGACCCACCTGATCCGCGTACAGAACGGATGGTTTACCTGGTTCGACGGCACGTTGTCCGCCGCCGACGCGCAGAGCATGCGGCGCAGGGACGCGGACTTTGCGTCGATAGCGGATGCGCGCGCGGCGTGGCGTGAAGCGAGCGACCGGGCGGAAGCGTGCGTTGCGAAGGCTAGCGATGCGGATGTGGCGAAGGTGTGGACGGCGGAGCGGCCGGGAGGGATGACGCTGTCGCAGCCGCTGGGCGAGTTGATGCTGCATGTGGCGAACCACGGAACGCATACCCGGGCGCAGATTGCGGCGGCGTTGCGGCGGCTGGGCAAGGACCCCGGAGTGCTGGAGTATCTGAAGTTCGCGATGATGTTTCCAGCGGCGTGAAGGCACGGCGCGGAGCGATGCCCGCGCCCTTCACCTACTTATTTCCCGATTATTTCCCTGCGCAATCGTTGCGGCTGGTGTCGGCGACGCTGGCGATGAGCCACTGGCCGTCCTGACGGACGAGGTTGAAGAGGTCGGTGCCGCAGTGCTCGACTTTGCCGTCGACGAGAAAGTCGAAGGGCGCCCAGACGACGGCGAGGTCGTTGTCGATTTTGACGAGCGGGTCGTGGATTCGCTCTTCGATCTTCTTGGTGTTTGTGCCGGGCTTGCCGACGCGGGTGGCGAAGTCTTCGAAGGTCATCTGCGCGGGCTTGCCGTCGCGCATGAGGACCATGACTCCGCCGGGGAGTGTCGGCTTCTTGATGGCTGCGGCGTCACGCGCGGACATGCCGGCGAACATGGCCTGGATGGGGGCGAGGACTGCCTGATCCTGCGGCGAGTCGGCGGGCGTGGCGTGGAGGGCGAGAGGGAAGAGGGCGGCCAGGAGTGGAAGCGTAGCGATGAGTCGGCGCAT
>DASZGZ010000201.1:0-1956 GCA_035938355.1 Acidobacteriaceae bacterium | reverse complement strand
ATCTTCGTGAAGCTCAAAGGACAAGAAACGCTCATTCGCGAGAAGTTGGAGAACGCCAGCGCGGCAAACTCGATCGCTGAACTTCAAGCCTGTTTGGCTAGCAGCCCGTGCCTAAATCGGCGATTTCTGGCATCGAGTTTTCCGTCGAACACATCGACCGCGATGCGCTATCCGGCGCGACATGCAAGCCGACAACGAGCGCGAAGTCACGGGGATCGCGTTGATAGCCGAGATAAGGCGCAAAAGAACGAAAAATAGGTGTGCCGCCACGTCGTGAAGTGCTCGTGGCGTACCCGCTCCCATCATCTTTCTGAGCAGCAGCGCCAGATTGCATGCCGCCGCTTGTAGCAGCAGCCTCTTCTGCACATTCTGCTTTCCACGCACGTACAATCGCCGCAGAGCACCCGTCTCGTAAGCGTGCGCGAACGTGCGCTCGACCAGTTCGCCCCGCCGCTTCAGCAACTGCTTGCCGCGATGGCCACCGATCCGTTGCCGGTTGGCGTAGACGGCCGCCTGCTCTGCACGTTTGCCCGCCCACTTCCGCCGCCCGCGATCCGGTTCAGCGATGTAGGGTCGCACCTCCGATTGCTGTGCTGAGACCAGCACATCCCCGGAGTGGTAGCCCTTGTCCGTCACCAACTCCTCCACGCCCTTCGCGTTCACCTTGAACTTGCCATCCGCTGTCGGCTCTGCGATCTGTTCGGCAACCGCTTCTCCTGCCGCCGGCAAAGTCTCGCCCACCGATGTGGTGTCGCCCACCGCCCCGCCGTGTGTGGTCACGGCTACAATCGCGCCCGTGTCCAGGTCAACGGCATGCTCAGCCTTGTAGGCCAACGCGGTGCGGCCATCTTTCAGGCGCGTGATCTCGGCCTCCGGATCATGCCGGTTCACCCACTCCTCATTCGAACCCTTCTTCTTGCGTCGCCGATCCATGCGCCGCAGTGCCGCTTCATCCGTGGCTTCCAGGCCAGCGGCCTCCGCTATACCCTTTAGGTACTCGGTGTAGCTCTCCTCGGTGTCGCGCCGCACAATCGATTTCATCGCGGCGTTGGCTTCCAACGTCGTGGCGTCGATGCCGATCGTCTTGCCTTTCAGCAATCCCGCTCGCGCGACTTGCCGCAGCACCCAGCCAAACACTTCCTGATGCGTGGCCTCGTCCATCAGCCGGCGGGTGCGCGAGATGGTCACATGATCCGGCGTCCGCTCATCCAGCCCGATCTGCAAAAACTGCCGCAAACACAACGAATCCGCCACCCGCCACGCGATGCCTCGTTCGCTCTCGATCCCTTCAAAGAAACCGATCAGCATCACCCGGAAGTACATCCCCGGAGCCAGAGACGGGCGGCCCAGCTTCTGGTGATAGAACTGGCGGCAGCGGGCCTCGCAGAACTCGTCGAAGCCTGCCTGATCCAACACTTCGTTCAGCCGCCCATAGAAAGGATGGCCCGGAGCTTCCGCCAGATCCCTGCGATACCACAGCTCCTCTTGCCGCTGACGTCGCCTGCGTGTTCCCATCGCCATTCCCCAAACTTAACCGGATACTGTGGCAGCGCAAAGTGATTAAATGCGTAGTCCTGGGCAGCAGCCTGGAGGCGGAGGATGGAGGGAGCGCGTTCTTTTGCTACTCGCACGTTGAAGGTGGTCGGCTTTGGTCTGTTGGCATTTGCGATCACCATTCTCGCTGGCGGTATTTGGAGCGGCCTGGTGGTCGCCAATCTTCAGAGCAGCCCTGCAGTCCCCTGGTCCGTTCCCGTGATGGCGCTTCTGCTGTGGCTGGCGTGGAGCTACCTCGGCGGGAAGGGATGGCCACGCGGCACTTCCGAAGTGCGACGACGCTACCTGCGTGCCAACCGAAACTCCGGCCCGACGTACCTGTGGGCATGGGTCGCGGGCGTTCTGTCGGTAGTCGCGTTGGCTGGATACTGGATCCTGCTGTTCCAATTGGTCAAGATGCCA
>DASZGZ010000200.1:0-4922 GCA_035938355.1 Acidobacteriaceae bacterium | reverse complement strand
CTCGTGCATCGCGCGCGTCACCGCGGCGCATGCCACAAGATCGGCGCGGTACTTGGGAAAGATCACTCCCTCGCTCGCCGCGCCCACATGGTGCCCCGCGCGCCCAATGCGCTGCATGCCGCTCGCTACCGAAGGCGGCGCCTCGATCTGGATCACCAGGTCCACCGCGCCCATATCGATGCCCAGTTCCAGCGATGACGTACATACCAGCGCGCGAATCTTTCCCGCCTTCAGCAGCTCCTCAATCTCCGAGCGCTGTGCCGCCGCCAGCGATCCGTGGTGCGCGCGCGCCACCGGCTCGCCGGCGAGATCGTTGATCGCACCCGCCAGCCGTTCCGCCGTCCGCCGGTTGTTCACAAAAATCAAAGTCGACGTCCGTTCACGCACAATCGCGAGCAGCCGTGGGTGAATCGCACTCCAGATCGAGGTGCGCTTCGGCCCCTGCGACGCCGCTCCACTCGGCACTTCCTCCAGCTGGCCCAGCCGCGCCATGTCCTCCACCGGAACCTCGATGCGCAACTCCAGCCGCTTCGGCTCACTCGCATTCACGATCGTCACCGGCCGGAAGCGCACCACCTGCTCCTCGCGCGCCGCTACCGCCTCCGCCGTCTCGTCACGCGTAAACCCGGCCTCCATCTCCTGTTCCAGGTCGGCAGCCGCCTCTGGCGGCGTCTCCGGCTCCGTGGCACTCATCTTTGCAACGGCACCCTCCGCTCCAGCCAGAAAATGTGCCACCTCTTCCAGCGGCCGCTGTGTCGCCGAAAGCCCGATCCGCTGGAAGGGCTTTTCAGTGATCGCCTGCAAGCGTTCCAGCGACAGTGCCAGATGCGCGCCGCGCTTGGTCGGCACCAGCGCATGGATCTCATCGACAATCACCGTATCGACGCCGCGCAGCCCCGCTGCCGCATCCGAGGTCAGCAGCAGATAGAGCGACTCCGGCGTCGTGATCAAGATCTCCGCCGGGTGCCGGCGGAAGAGCGCGCGCTCCTTCTGCGACGTGTCACCCGTGCGTACCGCAATGCCCGGCTCGCGCACCGCAACGCCCGCGCGGCGCGCCATGTTCGCAATGCCCGCGAGCGGCGAGCGCAGGTTGCGCTCCACATCCACGGCCAGCGCCTTCAACGGACTGATATAGATGACACGGCACGCCTCAGGACCCTCGGGCGCGGGTTCGAGCATCAGCCGGTTCAGGCACCACAAAAACGCTGTCAGCGTCTTGCCGGTGCCGGTCGGCGCAAGAATCAGCGTGTGCTCTCCCCGCGCAATTGCCGGCCAGCCCAGCACCTGCGGTGAAGTGGGCCGGTCGAAGACGGCGCGAAACCACTCCGCGGTCACCGGATGAAAGAGCTCCAGCACATCCTCGGACTGGCTCCCGGGAGGGTTCCCTTCCACCTCCCTGACCGCCTTTCGTATTGTCTTTTTATTCGCCATTCACTCCGTTGCTCAGACGGCCCTTTGCCCGTTGGGGATTCCTCCCCCGCCCCACATCGTCAAAAGGGGCGGCATCCGCCACCAAAACCCGTAGCCGCACACCCATACGGCGATCCGCAACTCAGGGGCTCCCACTAGAATGCCCGACGGGCGGAAAAGCCTCGGCAGATGACCCGTCCTGCCCCACCAAAAAAAAATGAGAGGCGTGTCGATCGTAGGACAGTTCGTTCGACGTATGAGTAGAGACGCTTCCCGGCAGCACCTAGGAAGCTCCAGTCACGCCACAAGGAGACCACACGATGCAATTCCTCACGTTCTACACCCCTGCACCCGGCGCCCATTCTGGCCCGCCCAGCAAGGAATACATGGACCAGATGAACAAGCTGATCGAGGAGTCCATGAAGTCCGGTGAATTGATCGCCACCGGCGGCCTCACGCCGCTCCAACTGGGCGCGCGCGTCGTTCAGACATCGGGCAATGTCACCATCACCGACGGCCCCTACATCGAGTCCACTGAGATCATCGGTGGCTTCGCCCTGCTCGAAGTGCCCTCGAAAGAGGCTGCCATCGAATCCTCAAAGCGCTTTCTGAAGATCGCCGGCGATGGCCAGGTCACGATTCGCCCACTCATGACCGAAGCGGAAGCCTGCGCCAACGGGCAGCACTGATCTTTCAGCTACTGAATCCTCCAGCCAAGGATCGGCAGCGGCCGGTCATCAACATCCACTCCCCCAATGATTAAGGAGACCCCGCCATGCGCTTCATGATGCTGATGATTCCGAAGGGATACGAGCAGGCAGCACCGGGCACCATGCCCGATGCCAAGGCCGTCGAGGCCATGATGAAGTACAACGAAGAGCTGCAGAAGGCCGGCGTGCTGCTCGCGCTCGAGGGGCTGCATCCGCCTTCCATGGGCGCTCGCGTTAGCTTTGTGGGTGGCAAGCCGCGGGTTACGGACGGCCCCTTCGCCGAAGCCACGGAAGTCCTCGGCGGATTCTGGATGATCCAGGTGAAATCGAAGGAAGAGGCGATCCAGTGGGCCACACGTTGCCCTGCCTCCAAAAACGAGGTTATCGAAGTCCGCCAGATCCAGGAGATGACCGACTTTCCCGCCGAGGTGCAGAAGGCGGCTGAAGGCTTTACCGAAATGCAGACGCGCAACGCCTGATCCGCCGGCCACGCCCGTCAGAGCGCAGCCACCGCTCCACTTTTATCCGAGAGGGAATCGTATGCAGACCGCCACCGATATCGTTACGCCATCAAAATCCCGGCTCTGGACCGGGCGCATCCTCAGCATCCTCGCCATCCTCTTTCTCCTCTTCGATGGCATCATGAAGCTCGTCCGTCCGCTGCCGGTCACGCAGGCGATGGCGCAGCTTGGCTTCCCGCAGCAGCTCTCCGTCCCCATCGGCATCATCCTGCTCCTCTGCACAGCGCTCTACGCCATACCTTCGACCTCCGTGCTGGGCGCTATTCTGCTCACCGGATACCTTGGCGGCGCAGTCGTATCGCAATTGCGCATCGGGGCATCCCTCTTTGGCAGCACTCTCTTTCCGATATACTTCGCCGTGTTGATGTGGGCTGGTATCTACCTGCAGGAGCCGCGTCTGCGCGCATGCATTCCCCTTCGCAAGTAATCTTCCGAGGTGCTTATGCGATTTGTCGTTCTACGTAAATCAGAGAAGTGGATGGAGGCCGGGGCGCCCCCCGATCCCGAGCTTGTAGCCGCCATACAGCGCTACGACGACGAGATGCGCAGGGCCGGCGTCCTCGTCGCCGTCGAGCGGCTGCAGCCGAGCACAAACGCCACGCGTCTCCATATCAGCGGCGGCAAATCTCACATGGTGGACGGCCCGTTCACAGAGACCAGCGAGCTCATCGCCGGGGTCAACATCCTCGATGTCGCTTCGAAAGAAGAGGCCATCGCATGGATGAAGCGCTGCCCCACCTGCCAGGGCGAAAATGTGGAAGCTCAATTCGAAATCCGTCCTGTGTTCGAATTTCCGCGCACAGAAACTCCGGCATAACCGTATCGTTTGCGCCTGCGTATCGAAAGATGCTCTCATCGATGCGGTGAAACCAGTCGTGGCCTCCGCAGATATCGACCGCAGCCAGATCGATCGCACTATTGACGCTGTCTGGCGCATGGAATCCGCGCGCGTCATCGCCGGTCTCACCCGCATCGTGCGTGATGTCGGCATCGCCGAAGAGCTGGCACAAGACGCACTCGTTGCCGCGCTCGAGCAGTGGCCCGGCTCCGGCATCCCGCAGAATCCCGGCGCATGGCTCATGGCCGCGGCCAAGCATCGCGCCATTGACCTGCTTCGCCGCAATACACGCCTGGAGCAGAAACACGAGGAACTGGCCCGCGAGCTCGAAGAGCAGCAGCAGCGCTCCTTCGCCGACTTCGCCACGGCCCTCGCCGCTGCAGCCGACGGCGACATCCAGGACGACCTCCTCCGCCTCGTCTTCATCTCCTGCCACCCCGTTCTCTCGCCGGAGTCGCGCGTCGCCCTCACACTGCGCCTGCTCGGCGGCCTCACCACGCCAGAGATCGCGCGCGCCTTCCTCACGCCTGAGCCCACCATCGCGCAGCGCATCGTACGCGCTAAGCGCACACTTGCCGAAGCCCACGTCCCTTTCGAGGTTCCCACCGGCCTCGACCGCGCCGCGCGTCTCTCGTCCGTGCTCGAGGTCATCTACCTCATCTTCAACGAGGGTTACTCCGCCACCGCGGGCGAAGACTGGCTACGCCCTGCGCTCTGCGAAGACGCGCTCCGCCTCGGGCGCATTCTTGCGGGACTCGCACCACACGAGCCGGAGGTCCACGGGCTCGTCGCGCTGATGGAGATCCAGGCCTCGCGTCACGCCGCGCGTCTCGGCCCCGCCGGTGAGCCCATCCTGCTACTCGACCAGGACCGCAGCCGCTGGGATCAGTTAGCCATCCGCCGCGGCCTTGCCGCTCTCGAACACGCCGAAGCGCTCAATTCCAGGATGGATGGTGGGCCCGGCCCCTATACCCTGCAGGCCGCCATTGCCGCATGCCACGCGCGCGCCCGCATCGGCGAGGAGACAGATTGGCAGCGTATCGCGGCGCTCTACGACACGCTTGCCGAGCGCCAGCCGTCGCCCATCGTCGAACTCAATCGCGCAGTTGCCCATGCCATGGCTTTCGGCCCCGCAGTTGGCCTGGAGCTTGTCGACAAACTCACCGCCGAGCCCGCACTCGCCAACTACCACCGGCTGCCCAGCGTGCGCGGCGAACTGCTCTTCCGCCTCGGCCGGCTGAACGAAGCCGGCACTGAGTTCGAGCGCGCCGCCTCCCTGGCACGCAACGCACGCGAGCGCGCTCTGTTGCTCAGCCGCGCACGTGCCTGCACATCCCCAGTTGCAAGCGAATCGGCTCCTCAGTAGCCTCGAACCAGATGCCGCCGCAAACCATCACGATCTCCCCACGGCAGCAGGGGGAGTTGCTTGCCGCCGCGCAACAG
>DASZGZ010000199.1:0-3808 GCA_035938355.1 Acidobacteriaceae bacterium | reverse complement strand
GGAAACGTGCGGCAATATCCGATCCCTCACTGATCTTGTAGTCCACCGTCCCGATGATGCCGTAGCGCGAGCGGTCGTAACGATATTCGCGCATATCGATGCTGTCGTACGAAGGCACCAGACTGTCCGCCGTCGGAACTGACTCAATGTCGTCGATGGCGCGGCCGTTGTAGTCGTAGGTGAAACCGCCCAGTATGCCCAGCTTTTTCTGCGCACCGAAGCGCTTTCCTGCTGTGACGCCGTACTCGCTGACGGGAGGCGTATCGAAGATGGGTGTAAAGCCACCACTACCATACGCGGAGATATTCGGAGCCTCCCCAGCCGTCTTGGTAACGAGATCTACCGAACCACCAATGGCGTCGCCGTCCTGATTGGCAGAGAGCGTTTTGTTGATCTGTACTGACTCCACCAAGTCCGCGGGAATGGTGTCGAGCTTCACCTGCCGCACTCCACTTTCGGGAGAGGGAACATTGATGCCATCAATGGTGGTGTTGCTCAAGCGAGGTTCTGTCCCGCGAATCTGGACGTATTTGCCTTCTCCCTCGTCGCGTTCCAGCGTGACCCCCGGAAGACGGCCGACGGCGTCGGCAATATTTGCATTTGGCAGGCTGGTGATGACGTCCGCCGGCAGCACATTCAGGATGTTTGGTGAAGTGCGTACCTCGTTGATGGCTTCCGCATCACCATGTTCCCGGCCTGCGTAGACGATCACCTGCTGCTGGTTTACGGCAGCCACCGGCATGACAGCCGTGACCAGAGCGGTCTGGCCCGCTGCGACCGTCACGCTAGTGGAATAAGGTTTGAAACCGACATAGGAGACAGTAACGATATAGGTTCCAGGGGCAAGGTTGGGAACGACGAACTGCCCCTGTGCATTGCTGACCTGTGGCGCGGTTCTGGGTTCCAGCTCGATGCGGGCGCCAGGCAGCATGGCACCGGAAACGTCGGTGACAGTGCCTGAGATCACACCCTTCTGCGATTGGGCAAGGGCGGGAATGCTCAGCAGGATAGCGGCCATCGGAAGTGCAATACGCTGCATGGTGTGAGTTCTCCGCCGCGCAGAAAGTCGGGATACCGCGGCGCAACTCAGACGATAGGCAGCTTCGTTAAACCGGCGTTCATCTCTTCGTGAAATATTCATGAGGTTGGCTGCGGTGGAAGGCAGTGCGCACCTGCGTGCCCCCTGCACCGGGCCGAGGGCAAATTGCGAGTCCTGGTCGTGGAAGACGAGCCGGAGATGCGGACGATGCTGCGCGACGGACTGCGCGAGCATGGCCATGCCGTGGCTGTAGCCTCCGATGGCCAGGACGGGCTCTCCCTGGCCACGGAGCACGAGTTCGATCTGATCCTCCTCGATGTCCTGCTGCCGGGAGTGAATGGCTACAGTGTGGCGACTGCTTTGCGCTCCAGGGCTGCGACATTGCGGGAGAGGCCGTTCATCCTGATGCTGACCGCATGCGATGCCGAAGACCAGATCATTCAGGGGCTGGAGTGTGGTGCAGATGATTACCTGACCAAGCCATTCTCCTTTCTGGAGCTGCTGGCCCGCATACAGGCGACGACGCGCCCGCGCATGCTGATTCATCGCAGCGCAGTGGATCTGGATCTGGATCCTTTCAAGCAATGTGCCTACCGCGGTAGCAGACAGATAGCGCTTACCCCTGCGGAGTTTCGCCTACTGGAGTGTCTGGTTCGCGGGGCAGGGCAGATCGTAACCCGTGCCGCGCTAATTGCGAGTGTCTGGGGACGCGGGCATGCAGCGACGCGCGGCAATGTGGATACCTTGATTAACGCACTCCGCAACAAGATCGACCTTCCTTTCCCTTCACGCCTTATCCATACCGTGCGCGGCGTTGGTTATCGCCTCTGCGGTGGGCCGGCGGCTCCCGATAGGGCGAGGATATGAATCACTGGCCGATCCGTGTGCAGCTCACGCTGCGGTACTTTCTGTTCTTTTCCGCGGCCGCGCTCTTGTTAGTCCTCTCTTCGTGGTTGCTGCTGAACAAGAGTCTCGTATCCACGGCTCAGAGTGAATTGGAAGAACGTACGGAAGACCTGGCGGGCTTTCTCCACAGACAGCCACAGGGTGCCAGCCTTAAACAGAGGCGGAGGGCGCTGAACCGCGAATACTCCGGCAGGGACGAGGGCAAGTACCTGCTGATCGTCGACCAGAATGGCGACTGGCTCTACTCTTCGCAGCGCCGCTCAATCGCCACTCCGATGTCCCCCTTGCCGCTGCGCTCACCCGGCGTGACACCTGCCTTTCGCACGCCTGTGCGAAGGCTGGAGTCCTTTTCCTGCACTCTTCAAGTCAATGACAGCACTTATAAAGTAGTGACGGGGCTGTCGTTCCGTCGGTCCGAAGTTCTGCTTCGTTCCTTTACGCGCAGCCTGCTGCTCCTCACGCCAGCTCTCCTTATATTGGCTGCGCTGGCGGGTCATTTGCTGAGCCGCAAGGCGCTTGCGCCCGTCGCCGCGATCAGCGCAGAGGCGCGGCGTATCAATGAAACCAATCTTTCCGTGCGTCTGCCCGTCTCTGCAACCCGCGATGAGCTGCAGGACCTCTCCGAGACGTTGAACCAGATGCTGACGCGTATCGATACAGCCTTTGGTAGTGTGCGCGCGTTCACGGCGAATGCATCGCACGAGTTGCGCACTCCGCTCTCCCTCATCCGCACGCGAGTAGAGATCGCGCTATGTTTTCCGCGTTCCGCTGAACACTACAAAGCTACCCTCGAGCAAGTGCAGGCGACCACGGTACATATGACGGCGCTTCTGGAGAGTCTGCTGGCCCTGGCACGCGCGGACGCCAATGTCGAAACGATCTCATTGGCGCCTGTGTCTCTGGACCTGCTGGTGATGGAAATTGCGGACCACTGGAGGCCGTTGGCTCAGCGACAAGGGCTGACGCTTAACATCGTTGGTAGCAATGCGCCTGCGTGGGTGATGGACGACATCACCGCGCTGCGCCGATGCACGGCCATCCTGAGAATGCCTGCCGTTACACCGAGTCGGGCACCGTTGAGATAGGACTCGAGGCCGAGCAGGGATTCGTCACGCTCCTGGTCAAGGACACTGGAATCGGAATAGCACCGCAACACATGCCGCACCTGTTCGAACGCTTTTACAGGGGAAATGGCGTGTGGCGAGCGAATGGATTTGAAGGCGAACCACATCGTGCAAAGAATGGCTCCGGGCTAGGTCTATCGCTCGCGAAATGGATCGTCGACCAGCATCACGCGGAACTGCTGGTGGAGAGCCGGCTGGGAGCCGGCTCCTGCTTCCGTATACGCCTACCAGCATGCGCCATAACGGCGAAAAACGCGGCAACCAGCGAAACGCAAATGTTTCGAGCCTCGATTAAGCCATCTGCTCAGCCGGAGACATTAAGGCTGACAGCGCGGTTGCCTCGTCGTCCGGCTAGCCGCGATTCGCGGTAAACGGAGTAAGCGGAAACGCGATACAAAATGATCGCTCGCCGTCGCTGCACGTCTCCCTGCCATAGAAACCTGAGAACGAGGTACCCAGATAGAAAAGGGGCTGGCTGGTCAGAGCGACATCATTTGTTGGCGTGGACCGTGGCCGATCTTCTGCGGCGGCACACAAAGTGTGTGGGCCCGCGAGAATGACAAGCACCCGCGCAAGGTGGTGCGGAATTCCTGTTCAATCCGTTTCGATCGGGGCTTCGAGATATTCTCTTTCCTGCAGAGCAATGCGGGCCTCCAACTCCTCGACCCGCTGCTGCAATGCAACTCGATCCTGCCGCAATATGGCGATCGTCTGCACATCCCCGCTCTTATCGCATCGA
>DASZGZ010000198.1:0-6147 GCA_035938355.1 Acidobacteriaceae bacterium | reverse complement strand
GACTCGGTCGGCTATCTCGGCGCATACATTGACCGCGCAGTCTTCACCACGCGCCATCTCTGGGCCTGGGGCCTCACTCCCGGATACGGCGTCACCTACGACCCCGAAGGCCTGCTCTCTACCCTGCCCGCCATCGCCAACACCCTGCTCGGCGTCCTCACTGGCGTGTGGCTCCGCATGCCGCGCCCGGCCCGCAGCAAGGCCGCCGATCTCCTCTACTTCGGCGCGTTGCTCTTCCTCGTCGCCTGGCCGCTCTCCTCCCTCATGCCCATCAACAAGCGGATCTGGACCAGCACCTTCGCGCTGCTCAGCGGCGGCGTCAGCCTGCTGGTCCTGGGCGTTCTCTACTGGCTCCTGGATCTCCGCAGCGCGCCACGCAGAAAACATCCTGCGATCGATTTCCTCCGCATCTTCGGCACGAATGCCATCTCTGCCTTCATCCTTTCCAGCTTCATCACCGCGACACTTGACGCTGTCCACCTCGACGTCACCGGCACCGCTATCTCGCTCCACCAGGCGGCCCATCGATATCTCTTCGCATCCTGGCTCCCGCCGCGTATCGGCTCGCTCGCTTATGCGCTCGCCATCGTCGCGCTCAACGCAGGACTCCTCTATCCGCTCTACCGAAAACGCATCTTTTTGCGCATCTGAAGAGCCGGAAGCGCCATCCGTTAAATCATGTGAGCGTCAAAGGGGCCACAACGGCCCCGAAGGCGCGCACCAGAAGGGAGACTCGTCTACCGAAGAAGTGACAAATTCACTTTCCACACGCGCCGTTTTGCGGGACAATCCGTTCGCCGCACATTTCTTTCACGAAAGCGAGTGAACGCATGTCCATCACTATCCGGGCACTTGCAGAATTCTTTGGCACCTTCTGGCTGGTGTTTGGCGGCTGCGGGTCCGCGCTCTTCGCCGCCGGCTACCCTCAACTCGGCATCGGCTTCGCGGGCGTTGCTCTCGCCTTCGGCCTCACTGTACTCACCATGGCTTTTGCCATCGGTCACATCTCCGGCGCGCATCTCAATCCCGCTGTCTCCTTTGGGCTCTACGCCGGTGGCCGCTTCGCCGGGCGCGATCTCGTTCCCTACATCGTCGCGCAGGTCCTCGGCGGTATCGTTGCCTCCGGCTGCCTGTACATCATCGCCAGCGGCAAAGAGGGCTTCACCCGTGCGGCCGGCTTTGCCTCCAACGGGTATGGTATGCACTCACCAGACCACTATTCCCTGCTCGCCTGCTTCGTCGCGGAATTTCTGCTCACCCTCTTCTTCGTTCTCGTCATCCTCGGCTCAACCGACGAGCGCGCGCCCAAAGGCTTTGCTCCCATCGCCATTGGGCTCTGTCTTACGCTCATCCATCTAGTATCCATCCCTGTTACCAACACCTCAGTCAATCCTGCCCGCTCCACCGGCCCCGCGTTGGTCGCAGGTGGGTGGGCGCTCTCCCAACTCTGGTTATTCTGGGTTGCTCCCATCGCCGGTGGCATCGTCGGCGGGCTGCTCTCGCGGGCCTTCTTCGCCACGCCGCAACCACCAATCCGGGAAGAAATGGCGAAGTAGACTATCGCATCACCATGGAGCGGCGGCACAGATGATCTGTGCCGCCGCGTTTATTCTGCGGAGACCACAACTATGGCCAAAACCGTCGTAGCCACTCCAGAACCGCTACCGGGACAACCTCGGCTTCCACTACGAACGTTTCTGGGGTGAGCCGCCGTGCTTCACCATAGTAGGGCGCAGTGGCATCAGCATCATGTTCAAACAGCCGAGATCATTGGCGCCATGCATCCCAACCGTCTCGTCGATCCGGAGGATTCCTCCTGGGACGCATATATATGGGTCGACAACGCGGACGCGCTTTACGAGGAATTCCAGCGCAATGGTGTACGCATCGTACGACCGATCTGTGATCAGCCCTACCATTGCCGCGACTTCGACATCCAGGACTGCAACGGCTACACGCTATGCTTTGGACACACCCTCTAAATCCCGGCCACCTGGACGCGTCGAAAGAGCACAACCGCAATGATCCTGAGAAAAACGCCAGTCGCCATTGCCCTTCTCTTGCTGGCCTCGGCTCAGACTGTCCATACGAGTCCAATCACGGCCTCGGCTAGAAGTCCGATGGCAGCAATGGATCGCGATCTACTCGAAGTCAGCATTCCGCAGCTCGAAGCCTTCTATCGCGATCACAAGTACACCGTCACCGAGGTCGTGCACTGGTACCTGGATCGCATCCGGCGATACAACAGCGTCTATGGCGCATTTGAGGATGTCGATGAAGCGGGAGCATTGGCAACCGCGGCGCAAGAAGACGCGGAAGCCCGCGCCGGGGCCGCCACCTTCGATCGGGGCCCGATGTGGGGCGTTCCCATTGCTATCAAGGAAAACACCAGCGTCCGTGGCCTCGTCACCAGCGATGGATGGAAAGGCTATGTCCTGCCCGGACACGAGCTCACAGCGCCGCGCGATGCCACCATCGTCGCGAAACTGCGCGCTGCAGGAGCCGTCATCCTGGGCAAAACCAACATGCCGGACTTTGCAGCGAGCGACACCAACCGCAGCACCGCATACGGACGCACCGGCAACGCCTACGACGTGCGCTTCAGTCCCGGCGGTTCGTCGGGCGGTACGGTCACGGCCGTCACCGCCAACCTCGCCCTTCTCGGCAACGGCACCGATACCGGCAACTCCATCCGCATGCCCGCCGCTACCAGCGCCGTGGTTGGCGTCTTTCCCACTCGTGGACTCGTGAGCATCGCGGGCATCGCCCCTCTGGATTGGCTGCTCGACAATACCGGTCCCATCGCAAGAGATGTCACCGATGCGGCGATCGCACTCACCGTGATGGCTGGCGAAGATCCCGCGGACGTGGCAACTATCGGGTCGGCACAGAAGGCGCAACCAGGACCGTACACGAAATATCTACAGCGCAATTCGCTCCGAGGCAAACGCTTCGGCGTTCCGGCCTTCATTCTTCAGGGCGTTGGCATTCCCTTCCAGGGGAGTTCTTCCGCGGAGACTCCAGCGCAGGTCGCCGCGGACCGCAACGCATCAACCCAGCCTTTGCGTCCGGAGACACGAGCCGCATTCATGCACGCGATCGAAGCGTTGCGTGCAGCGGGAGCGACCGTCGTCTTCGACGACTCCATTCTGCCGGACAGCTTCGCCGAAACTGTATCGCGCGTAGGAACGAGTCCGTACATCCGCGAAGGCACCGAAAAATTCCTTGCCGCGTACGGGCCGGCACAATATCACTCGCCAGAAGAGTACGAAAAGGCAGTAGGTTCGTCATTGCCTGCCACCATCATTGGCGGCAAGACTGACTCCAGCGACAACCGGCCGCCCGTGAATCAAGCCCGGTTCGAAGACAATCCCCAGGCGGTCGCTGACGTTCTTGAACCACGCAAGCGAGCATTAGAACTCTATGACGAAACGCTCGACCGTCTGCGCCTCGACGGCTATGTCTACCCTGCAATCCAGATGCCGCCGCCCGACGAAACCATGCCGCAGAACGGAGTGCTGAGCACCGGCCCACACAGTGACACGGGTTGGGTGAACATGATCGGCGTGCCAGCCGTTGTCATCCCGGCTGGCTTCTACCCCAACGGTCTACCCTTCGGCCTCGAGATCTCCGCGCGCCGATGGCACGATGGAGATCTGCTCGGCTGGGCCTATGCCTTCGAGCAGGAAACACATCTCAGGCGGCCACCGGTGCTGGTCGATAAAGGTCTGCTCTCGGGCGAACCTCGCTCTATCCAGTAGAAGCGACGCGTACTGACTATCCTGCGGCGGACTATTCCGCGCGCAAAGCCTCCACCGCGTTCACCCGCGCCGCGCGCGCCGCCGGTACAGCGGACGCAATGACCGCGGCCGCCAGAATCACGAATGCCGACGTGCCAAACGCCAGCAGCCCCGGCAGTCGAACCTCGGTTACAAACCGGCTGATCCCGCTCGCGAAGATGAAGCCGAACACCACCCCGATACCGACGCCTAGACCGGCAATTGCCAGCCCTTGCGCCAGCACGTCCTTCAGAATGTCCCGCGGCTGCGCGCCCAGCGCCATGCGAATGCCGAACTCGCGTGTGCGTCCGCTCACAGAAAATGCCAGCACGCCCGCCACGCCCACCACGGAAATCAGCAGCGCCACCGCCGCGAACCCGCCGAACACCACCGCATTCAGCTTGTCCGGCGTCAGCACCTCCGCGCGAATGTCGGCGAGCGTGCTCGCCCGCTCCACCGGCTGTTCCGCCGAGATCTCGTGAACCGTGCGCGTGATGGCCGGCGCCAGCGAGTAAGGGTCCTGCTCCGCGCGCACAAACAAGCGTCCCTGCCATCCCTCCTGATCGGTCGGTTGATACACCGTCATCGCCGGCGCAGGAATGATGTTCTCGTCATCCACATCGGGCACCACCCCGACAATCCGCCGCGGCTCCAAGCTGATGCCGATAAACTTCATCACGCCGTCGGTCCATCGCAGCTCACGATTCAGCGCCTGCTGACCTGGGAATAACTTCTGCGCCAGGCTCTGGCTCACAATCACGACGCGCTCGGCGCCGTCCTTGTCCGAGTCCCGGAAGTCGCGTCCCTGCACAATCGGCACGCCAAGCGTCTCGAAATATCCCGGTGAGACCAACCGGAACTTCGCACGCCAGTCGTCCAGCCCGTTCTTGCGCGTTTCTCCCTGCGCTGCAAAAGTGAAGCTGATATTAAGCGCCCGCTCGTCGCGCCACGGCACGCTGAACCCAGTCGACACGTGGGTCACTCCGGGCAGCGCACTCACCCGGCGCTGCACCTCATGGTAAAAATCCCGGACCTGCTGCGGCGTTCGTTCATACGTCATCACCGGCAGATTCACCGCCAGCACATGCGTGGTGTCGAACGGCGGGCGCGTCTGCTCGAGCGTGTACAGCGTTCGCATCAGCACAGCCGATCCCGTCAGCAGCAGGAAGGAGGCCGCAATCTGCATCACCGCAAAAACGCGCAGTCGTCGGCTGCTTCCTCCCGTCACGCGGACGCTGCCGCCTCCGTTCGTCAACGCCGTGCCCAGTGGCGCGTCCCCGGCGGGCAGCCGCGGAATCAGAGCCAGGAAGACTGCCGCCACCAGCGCAAGCGCAATCCCGAACCACACCAGGTTGAAGTCGAGCGTCAGTCCGTCAGCGCGCACGGAGAAACGCGCCGCATACCGCCCCAGCACCGCGACCATCGGCCAGGCCAGCAGCAGCGCCGCCACCACTCCGCTCCCGCACAGCACGAGGCTCTCCGCCAACAGCGATCGCCGCAGTGCCGCCGTGCTAGCTCCCAGCGCCAGGCGCACCGCCAGCTCCGGCTCGCGCCGCACCGTCCGCGCCAGCACCAGGTTGGCAACATTCGAGCACGAAATCACAAACAGCAACGCTGATGCCGCAAACAGCACCCAAAGAATCGTGTTCGCGCGCGAATTGATCTGATCGTGCATACGCGTCACACCGATTTGGGAATGGTGCTCGGGCTTGTACACATCCGGGTGTGCGGCTGTGATCGCCGCGTAGCGCGTGCGCAGTTCGGAACCCGCTGCCTCGAGGGTCGCGTCCGGCGCCAGCCGCGCGAAGACCTCGGTCATGCGGTGCTCGCGCCCCGTGACCATCGTCGCCGACAGATGATGCGGGCTCGTCACGACATTCGCGATAATCTCCGTCGCCACCGGATACGGCACCGACGGTTCTAGAACACCGACGATCGTCCCTATCCGCGAGCCGTCGCCACTATCCAACCGCACCCTCTTCCCGATCACGCTTGGATCGGAGTGCAGCGACCCGCTCCAGAACCGATACGTCAGCACTACCGCGCCTGCGGCGTTAGGCCCATCGTCGGCTGTCGTCAGCAGCCGTCCCAGCACCGGGCGCAGCCCCATGACTTCGAAGTAGTGGCCATCCACCACACCCGCGGGAATCTCCCGCGGCGCGCCCAGCCCAACCACCGTGAAATCGATCGTCGAAAACGTCCCCAGTTCCGTGATCGTCGTCAGACCTTGGCCCAGGTCCTGGATCTCAGGAATGGAAAACCCCGAGTTATCATTGCCGATTCCCGGCATGCTCTGTCGTATATAGAGCAGGCGGTCTTCGTCGCGGTTCACCAACGGACGCAGCAGCACTGCGCGCACCACGCTGAA
>DASZGZ010000197.1:0-5406 GCA_035938355.1 Acidobacteriaceae bacterium | reverse complement strand
ATCAGTTTCGGTAGTGGCTTCTGCAAACCATCTGGCCGGGCCGCCAATTTCGAAGGTGGTGAACGGCGCCAGAGGGACGTGTTGCCGAAACTCCATGGTGGGAGGGTACACGACGCCAGCAGACCCGTATTCAACACTTTTGTGGAACGCACCGCCAGATGAACCAGCGACCCCAGCGGTGTGACTTGCCTGCCGAATCGTTTGCTATTCGGTACGCAGTGCCTGCATGGGGTCGAGGCGCGATGCCGTCCAGGCGGGGATGACACATGCCACGGCCGCTACGGCGAGCAGGACCGCACCCACCACGGCGTACACCGACAAATCGAGCGGCCTGGTGTTGACCAGCAGCGATTGCATGTACCGCGTGACTCCGGCAGCGATCACAAGGCCCAACGCCAGGCCAACGATCGCCGGCCGCAGCCCGTCCAGCAGCACCATCCGCAAGACTTCGCCGCGCTGCGCGCCAAGTGCGATGCGCACGCCTATCTCTGTGGTGCGCTGCGTGACGAGGAACGAAAGCACACCGAAGAGACCAACAGAAGCGAGAAGCAAAGACAGCGCAGAAAAGACCGCGAGCAGCGTCGCTTCAAAACTCGTCTCCATTGCGGCGTGACCGACGATCTCATCCATGGTCATCACATCGGCGACCGGCAGGTTGCTGTCGATCGAAGCGATGACCTGCTTTATAGGCTCGGCCATCGCGGCCGGATCCCCCACTGTACGCACCGCAAGGAAGATGGAGTTCTCCGCACCTGAGAACAACGGAAAATAAAAAGCTGGATGCGGATCGGCTGCGGGAAGCTCTCGTGTGTCGCCGGCGACACCGATGATCTCAAAGGTAGTCGGTTCAGGCGCGTATAGCGACGCGTCCAGGTGCTTCCCGATCGGCTCTTCCCCTTTGAAGACTTCGCGCGCCAGCTGCTGACTGATGATGACCTTGTTGGCCCGGTCAAGTCGTTCGTCGGCGGTAAAGCTTCGGCCCGCGAGCAGAGGTATTTGCATGGCCTTGAAGTAGCCCGAATCGACGAAAAGAGTCGTCGCGTCGAGAACCGCTCCTTTGGGTAGGGGTGGATGCTCGCGGACGGTATAGACGTCGTCACGATCGCGGCCTTGTCCCGGGAGGCCGCTCGCGGCAGCAGCCGCTTTGACGCCGGGGACCTGCCGGACGCGCTGCAACAGCACTTCGTAGAAGGCTGCGAGCTGCGCCTCCGTCCGGATATGCCGCGGCTGACTGAGGCTCATGGTCACCACATCATGCGTGGCGCAGCCCAGGTCCGAGGAGCGCATGGCGCGATAGCTCTTCACGAGCAGGCCCGCTGCGATGAGCAGCACAACGGTGAGGCCGACCTCCGCGGTAAGCAGCATGCGGCGCATGCGTGCGCGGCCACGACCGGCGCTGGTGGAGCGTGAGGATTCCTGCAGAGCGCCCGCAAGGTTGCGGTCCTGCGCAGAAAGCGCGGGCACCATGCCGGCGACAATGCCGCAGAGCAGAACGCAGCCTGCCGCGAAGAGTGCTGTGGTGCCGTCGATGTGAATCGCGTCGACGCGCGGCAGATCGGTGCGGACACGCGCCAGCCACTCGACGGCGCCATAGGCGAGCGCCAACCCCATGGCTCCGCCCGCGAGGGAGAGAAGTAGACTTTCGATCACCTGCGCGCGAACCAGTGCCACGCGGCTGCCGCCGAGGGCGGTGCGTATGGCTGTCTCGCGCCCACGCGAGGCGGCACGCGCCACCAGAAGATTTGCAATGTTGAGGCAGGCAATCAGCAGCAGGCAGCCGGTAGCGGCGAGCAGCGCGTAGAGTCCAGCCTTCACATTGCGCACCTGTCCATCCAGAATCGGACGCAGGTTGACCGCATCGGCGATTGGCCCATCCGGATTCTGCTGACGGATCTGCCGCTGAATGGTGGTGAGTTCGGCGGTTGTTTGCGCCATGGATACGCCCGGTCGCAGCTCTCCGACAACTTCAAAGTTGTGCGAGCCCAACGCCTGCATGATCTCGCGGGGCCGCTCGTGGTACAGCGGCACCCACAGTTGCATGGTTGCCTTCGGATAGCGAAACCAGGGGGGCAGAATGCCGATGACCGTGTATGGCTTCAGGTCCACGAGAATGGTGTGGCCGATGATCGATGGATTGCCCGCGTACCGGCGCTTCCACAGCCCCCAGCCCAGGACGACGGTGGCGTTCGCTTCCGGCCGGTCATCGTCGCGGGAGAAAAACCGTCCCAACGCGGGTTGCACACCGAGCATGGGCAGTGTGTTCCATGAGGCCTGCTCCGCATGCACCACCTCGGGCATCTGTCCGCTGCCCGCCAGGTTGTAGGTGGTCTGCTGCATGATTCCCATCTGCACAAGCGTGCGGGCCTGTTGCTGCCATCGAGCGAAGCATCCGCCGGCGACGACGTTGTCCTGAAAGCGGCCGCGGCTGTCCGCCTCATAGATGCGCACCAGGCGGTCCTGATGAGCGACGGCCAGCGGTTTAAGAAGCACGGAGTTCACCACGGTGAAGAGCGCGATATTCGCGCCGATGCCCAGCGCGAGGACAACAATCGCCGTAAGCGCGAAGGAAGGTGCGCGCATTAACCGGCGCATGCCCTGGCGAATGTCGCGTGCGAGCGACTCGAGCCACTGCCAGCTCCACGTCTCGCGCGCATGCTCGCGAACGACAGCCGGGTTACCGAAGAGACGCAGCGCTGCCTGCCGGGCCTCAATCTCGTTCATGCCCGCGGCGCGGTTCTCCGCGATCTGCTCTTCAAGATGGAAGCGCAGTTCGTTCTCGAGCTCGACATCCGCAGTCCTGCGACCGAAGAGCGTGTGACCCCGCATCCGCAGCTTGTCCAGCAGGCGCATGGGACCTCCTCTAACCTTCCTGCACCACGAGATTGATGGCACCGGAGAGACGGTTCCAGTTCTCCGTCTCCGCCGCGAGCTGTGCGCGGCCGGCGGCTGTGAGCGAGTAGAACTTCGCGTTGCGGCCAGTGTCGGTCTCGGCCCACTTTGCCCGGATCCAGCCCTGCTGTTCCAGCCGATGCAGCGCCGGGTAAAGCGAGCCCTGCTGCACCTGCAATATTTCTCCGGAGATCTGCTGGATGCGCTTTGCGATGGCCCAGCCATGCTTCGGTTCGAGCGAGATCGTCTTCAGGATGAGCAGGTCGAGTGTGCCCTGCACAAGGTCGCTTGGTTTTCCCATACCTTGACTATCTACAACTCCGATTGTAGATAGTCAAGGGGTAAGATCTCGGCGAGCGCGACGGCTCACACCAGCCCCGCCATCTGGCTCCCTGCCCCGGCTGCGCTGGCAATTGCCCGCTGTGATCCATACAATAGACAAAGACGGCGAGCGCGAAAGCAGGCGTCGCGAGATATGAAGGAGCAGGCATGTACCCAGAGATTATGGTGATCCCGATGCGCGAGGAATTGACGCGCGCGGGCATTCAGGAAGCACGCACGGCGGCCGAAGTGGACGCAGCCCTGGCCAAGCCGGGGACGACCATGGTCGTCGTCAATTCCATTTGTGGCTGCGCTGCCGGCAAGATGCGGCCGGGAGTGCGGCTTGCCATGCAAAATGCAGCGAAGCCGGACCAGAGCATTACCGTCTTCGCCGGTCAGGACCGCGAGGCGACGGAACGTGCCCGCTCCTACTTCGAAGGACAACCGCCAACCTCGCCCGCGATCGCCATCATGCGCGACGGCAAGCTGGTGTACCTGATGCAGCGCTTCGTGATCGAGGGTGCGACGGCACAGCTCATCGGCCAGGAACTGGCACGCGCTTTCACCGAGTATTGCGGCGCCACGACAACGGCATAGTCGACAACGGTATAACCGCTCCACACTGATTCATACGGAGCCCGGCACTACGCCCGGGCTTTCGTTTTGCTGCGGAGTGCTTTCAGTCGGCATATCGGGATCGTATTGAGCGAGGAAGCTGCCTGCGGCAATACCGCGCGTGAGCGCGAGATGCCAAGCATCGTTTACCTCAGACGTGTGATAGCCAGACGCAGGCCATGTATCGAGCAGAGAGCGGAGCCGTGCTGTATCGAGAACATGTCGAACGAGCGGCGAGCGCTCCATGCGCGTGAGTTCGGCGTAGAGTCGCGGGCGTGCCGCGCCGACGGTCAGGTACCAGTCGGCTGCCTGTAGTCCGCGCGTTGTGCGCCGCACGGTTGACGCGGGAAGACGTCCCTCCATGGCGCGGCGGATGATCGAGCGGCTCTGGCCGCCAACCAGATATTGCTCGATCGGGATGCCGAAGCAGAACTCGAAGATGCGCTTGTCCAGCGTCGGATCGCGCTGTTCGATCTGCCATCCTGCTGCGGCCACTGCGTTGTGCACGCCGGGGTCGAAGTATTCGTAGAAGCTGCGGCGCACGGCGGCCGTGCTCGTCTCCGATCCATAAAACTCAGCGAGCGCCTTCTCTTCCAACCTGTATTCAGCCGCGAGTTGCGGATGCACCGCGCTGTAGCTGAGTGAGAAATGGCGCATCTCCGGGTGGTAGCGGCGGCGTATCCACTGCGGCACGATCCAACCGGTTGCCCAGGATGCCGCACCCCGCCATGATGTATAGCCGCCGGCACGCAGCTCGCGCGTCAAGCGAAGAAGCCTCAACCAGTGTCCGCCGCGAAAGAGATCGGCCAATCCAATGAGGCCGCCGAAGCTGATGGTGGCATTCCCGCCGACTCCCTGCAGCAGCACCCCAAGCCCACGGCTTTGCATGCCGTCCAGAATGGCATTCACCCAAAGCAAATTGGTTGGATTAAGAGTGGGTTGACCGCTCAACTGCGAGTCGCCCCGCGATGAAGAGAGCAAGTCGCGGCCGCCGGCGTTCACCAGTATGTGGTCGATGTTGGGATAGAGGGCAGCAACTTCGGCGGCCATCGGCCCTTCGTCGCCGAATCGACCCCGCAGCGCAGAACCGTCATAGCCTTGGACTGGAACCGAAGTGAAAGAGGTCAGGCGGCAAGCTGCCGGAGCCATCAGCCGAGCGGCAGTCGCCGTCACCGAGGAACTATCCAGACCGCCGCTCAATTGCGATGCGATGCCCTCGCTTCCAGTGAGCCGCGCAACGACGGCGCGATCGAAGCGTTCACGAAAATCGTCGATGTACTCGGCATCTCTCCGGTACCGGATGGGCCGGCTATCGATGGGGTGCCAGTAACGGCGCATCTCGATGCCGGCGGGCGACACCTTGAGCCAGTGGGCAGGCAGCAGCCGTTCGACGCCGACGAAAAATGTCTCGGTGTTTTGGGCAGGCAGCGCGGCCAGAAAATGTGCCATCCGCACCATATCGATGCGATGTCCAACCGATGGCAGCGCGCACAGGCCGGGCGGCATGGACGCGAAGGCGAAAGCTCCGCCCGGGCCATGCGAGCGCGTGAAGTGCAGGGGACGCTCACCGGCATGATCGCG
>DASZGZ010000196.1:0-3680 GCA_035938355.1 Acidobacteriaceae bacterium | reverse complement strand
CAGAGCATGCGCGGTGGCGCGTAGGAGCGGAGCTGCCTCGCCAGGAGAAAGAATCTGCGAACTCACGAAAGCTCCGTTGATGAGCAGCGACAATTGTCCAGCCAGTTCGTCTGGGCGTTTGACGCGTAGTCGCTCGGCGATACCCTTGAGGCGCTGTCGGAGTTCATTCTTGTGAGCAGAGGCAACTCTGCGGGCGGGATGGTCTGAGTCCGGAAATTCCGCTGCGACGTTGAGTTGTGGGCACCCGCGATAATTTGGCCGTCCCACCCGCTCGGCGATCCAGTCGAGGTGCCCTTCCAGTTCAGCGACAGGATCGGTCTTGTGGAGTTCTGTGACGCGGCTCCAGCGATTCCAGAAGTCCTCATCTTCGCGCTGCAGAAATGCGGCGATAAGATCGTCCTTCGTGCGGAAGTGGCGATAGAGGCTCGTCTTCGCGACCCCGGCCTCTTCGACCACGAGGTCAACGCCGACTGCCCGCACGCCTCGTTGATAGAAAAGCGCGGACGCTGTCCGGAGAATCCGGTCTCTCACCTCGGCGGAGTTGCCGTGCGTATCGCCAGCGTCCGCGCTCCTGGGCCTTCCTGGCATTCTGCAACCTCTAAAGTGGATTCAGAGCTGAGCTTGACGCGCTACAGACCTGTCTGTATCGTACATGAAACAGACAGGTCTGTAGCGTTATGAAAAAGGATCACAGGAGAAATATGCCCACTCAAGCTGATATCTCAGGACATGGTCGGACAATCGCAGTCATCGGCGCGTCGGGGCACACCGGCCGCTTCGTGGTCGCCCAGCTGCTGCGCCGCGGTTTCGCGCCAATTGCCATCGGTCGCGACGGCGCGAAGATGACAGTGTCAGGATTTCAACAGAGTGGCGTCCCGATTAGAACTGCCTCCATCGATGATCCTGCTTCCCTCGACCGCTCTCTTGCCGGCGCTGCCGCAGTCATCAACTGTGCCGGCCCGTTTTTGGACACGGCCGACGCAGTGGCAGCAGCGGCCTTGCGCGCCCGCATCCACTATCTCGACGTCGCGGCCGAGCAGGGAAGCGCACAGGCCATATTCGACAGATTCGGTGACGCCGCAACCGAGACCGGCGTCGTTGTCCTTGCGGCGATGGGGTTCTACGGTGGTTTTGCTGATCTGCTGGCCACAGCCGCAATGGGCAACTGGGATTCACCTGGCAAAATCGCCGAGATTGACGAGATCCGTGTCGGCATGGCGCTGGATAGCTGGCATCCGACGCAGGGCACGCGGATTACCGGTCAGCGAAACACGGCCCGCCGGCTCGTCATTGAAGACGGAAAATTTGTCCCGCTGGCGCAGCCCGCACCGCAAACGTTTTGGGATTTTCCTGAGCCGTTCGGACGCCAGGATGTCAGTGAGGTCCCCTTCTCAGAAGTTCCGCTCATCGCCCGCCACTTACGAGTGGCACGCCTTCACACCTACCTCAACAACACGCCGCTTCGCGATCTTCGCGATGCCACCACCCCGCCACCGGTCGCCATCGACGAAAGCGGACGATCGGCGCAGACCTTCCTGGTCGACGTTGTTGTCCGGAAGGCAAGCAGGACTCGCCGGGCGATCGCGCAAGGACACGACATCTATGCCTTCACCGCGCCACTCATTGTCGAAGCGGTCGAGCGGATTCTCGACGGACGAGCTCGCC
This sequence comes from Acidobacteriaceae bacterium, assembly GCA_035938355.1. Lineage (GTDB taxonomy): Bacteria > Acidobacteriota > Terriglobia > Terriglobales > Acidobacteriaceae > KBS-83. The sequence continues at coordinate 2,015 of DASZGZ010000196.1, read as the reverse complement.
GCAGTGGTGCTCTTGCGCCAGGCGAAGCGTTCGACTCGGCGGACTTTCTCCGGGCCCTCGCGCCTGAGTATCTGACCTTCGAGCTGTGCGCCGACTAGGCTGTCGGGTGACGATGGATCTGGCTTCCCGCCGGTTCCTTCTAACGTGCGCAGACGTCTATTACAGCTTCTGCGCCTTGCTGACATTCGCATCTTTCCGGATCCCGTTCAGCGTCTCTGCTGCAGGCCTGCTCGTCGTCTGGCGGACGATCAGTTGTGTCTCCACAGGACCGCCAGCATGGCGGGCGGAGTCGGGTTCGATGCGGTGACGGAGCGTCGTGAAGGCTGCACGCGCGATGTCGGCGCATGACATGCGCACTGTCGTGAGAGGCGGCAGCATGAACTGGGCGATATGCACGTCGTCGAATCCGATGACGGAAAAATCATCCGGCGCCCGCTTGCCCGCTTCGAAGAGGCAATGCAGAACTCCGATGGCGGTCAGGTCGTTGGAGCAGACGACGGCGGTGGGCGGATGTGTTCGCTCCAGCAGTTGCGTCATCGCGGCCATGCCGCCCTCGAGCGTATGGTCTCCCACGATCATCAGGTCCGCCCGCAATTTCAAATGACATCCGCGCATGGCTTTTTCAAACGCATCGCGACGCAGCCGTGCCGACGCCTGCTCCAGCGGACCACTGACGAAGGCGATTGCCTGATGTCCCAATGCAACCAGGTGGGCGACGGCCTGGCGGATCCCTTCGTCATAGTTCACGCGCACGGCATCAATCTTGGGAAAGGCCGGCGCGCCATCCATCACAACAAGCGGCACCGCATGGCTTGCCAGCTCTTCGAGTATCGGCGCTTCGCGCCCGAACATCATGACCGCAACCCCATCCACCTTCCGCTGCAACATGCGGCGGACGGACATGGCAATGCTGGCGGCGTCATTCGGCGTAGAGGCCAGCAGGACCTCGTATCCGCTTTCGACCGCGAACTGCTCGAAGCGCTGGATCAGCTCCGGGAAGAAAGGGTTAGTGATCTCGGTGACCATGAGGCCGATGATGTGGCTGCGCCCGGAGACCAGGGCGCGGGCCTGCGGATCCGGCTGATAGTTGAGCTCACGGACAGCGCGCCAGACGCGCTCTGCCATCTCACGGTTCACCGAGCCTTTGCCGTTCGTTACGCGGGATACGGTGGAGATGGAGACGCCGGCGCGGCGCGCCACGTCGCGGATGTCCATCCGGGCGCGTGGCTTTTCCGTTTTTACACGCTTCTGCATGGGGACGAGTATAGAGGGTGCTCTTTGCGGGACATCCATCAGGGGAGGGAAGGTAGTCCTCGTCAGGAAAACGTTTCCTTGCCTGTCTCTGCTGTGCGATACTGCTCCGCGGCTGCCTTGCAATTGCGGCAAGCGCGGCCAATCTGCCCAAGGACTTTTGTATGCGCCAGGAAGCCCTTCGTTCCGCTGTGTTGGAGGCCAACCTCGAACTGGTCCGCCGAGGATTGATCCTTTACACATTCGGCAATGCCAGCGGCATCGACAGGAAGAGCGGACTGGTCGCAATCAAGCCCAGCGGCGTGCCCTATGAAGAGATGAAACCAGCCGATCTGGTCCTGACGGACCTGGACGGAAACGTAGTCGAAGGTTCCTTGCGTCCTTCCTCCGATCTGGCGACCCATCTGTTGCTCTATCGAGCGTTTCCGGCCATCGGCGGCGTCGTCCATACGCATTCGGAGTTTGCCACTGCATGGGCTCAGGCTGGCCGCGAGATTCCCGCCTATGGGACTACCCACGCCGACTACTTCTACGAACCCGTTCCCGTCACCGACGAGCTGACCGCGGATGAGGTGGGTGGCGACTATGAGCTGAACACCGGTCATGCGATCGTGCGCCGTTTACAGAACATCGACCCCCTGGCCATGCCGGCGGTGCTGGTTGCTGGCCACGCTCCGTTCTCCTGGGGCATCACGCCCGCGGATGCCGCACACAACGCGGTCGTCCTCGAGGCCGTGGCCCGTATGGCCTACTACACATCGACC
>DASZGZ010000195.1:0-3291 GCA_035938355.1 Acidobacteriaceae bacterium | reverse complement strand
ACCCACACCTACAACGCCATGCGCGGCCTTGAGCATCGCGAGCCCGGCATGCTGGGTGTCGTGCTCGATGACCAGAACCTCTACGCCGAGATCATTGCAGATGGCAAGCACGTGGATCCTGTTGCGGTGCGCATCTTCTGGAGGGAGAAGGGTCCAGCACGTGCCATCCTGATCACCGATGGCCTGAGCGCGACCGGCATGCCGGAAGGGCACTACACCCTCGGCGGCTTCGATGTTGAGGTCAAGGGAGGGGTAGGGTGGCATGATGGCATCGTTGCCGGCAGCGTGCTCACCATGGATCGCGCGGTGAGCAACTTCGCCAGCTTCACGCACGCGCCGCTCCCCACCGTGGCGCGTCTAGCCTCGGCTAATCCAGCCGCCATGATTGGATGCGCAGACAGCCACGGCGCTATCGTCGCCGGACGCCGTGCAGACGTCATCGCGTTCTCGCCCGAAGGCCAGCTCGTCGCTACCGCAATCGCGGGCTGCTTCGCGCGCGCGCAATGACCCAGCGCAGCGCCATTATCATCGGCGCCGGCCCTGCGGGCCTTACCGCCGCGCTGGAACTGCTACGTCGCTCTGGCAGGACACCTGAAGGCGCTCCGGCCATTCGCCCCATCGTGCTCGAAGCCGACGATACGATTGGCGGCATCTCCCGCACTGTCCTTTACAAGGGCAATCGCATGGACATCGGCGGCCATCGCTTCTTCTCGAAGTCGGATCGCGTCATGCAGTGGTGGCTGGATCTGATGCCTATCGCGGACGAAGGCGCGGGTCATGCGGTCATCTCCTATCAGAATCGTCATCGCTCCCTGCGTGCACTCCACGTGCACACGCAACCGGACGCTGATCCCGAACTCGTCATGCTGGTGCGACCGCGCCGCAGCCGCATCTACTTTTTGCGCCGCTTCTTCGACTATCCCATCACGCTGACCGGCGACACGCTCAGCAAGCTTGGCCTCGCCCGCACGGCGCAGGTGGGCCTTAGCTACATCAAGGCGCGCCTCCATCGGCGTCGCCCGGAGAAAAGCCTCGAAGACTTTCTCATCAACCGTTTCGGCCGTCAGCTCTATCTCACCTTCTTCAAGTCCTACACCGAAAAGGTGTGGGGTGTGCGCTGCGACGAGATCAGCGCGGAGTGGGGCGCGCAGCGCATCAAGGGCCTCTCGCTCACCAGTGCCATCGGACACTTCATCAGGAAGACCTTCAGCACGCGGCCACGCGGAACCGATCTCGCGCAGAAGCACACCGAAACTTCGCTCATCGAGCAATTCCTTTATCCCATGCATGGCCCGGGCCAGCTATGGGAGCACGTCGCCGATCTCGTGCGCCAGCAGGGCGGGGAGGTACTCACGGGTTGGCGTGTCGACCGCATCGAGACCGACAGCGCCCATCGCGTTACGGCTGTGGAAGCGCAGAATGCAAGCGGCGAGCGCCGGCATTTCGCCGCGGACTATTGCTTTTCCACCATGCCGGTCACCGAGCTCGTCCGGGCTCTCGATCAAGCTGCACCGGCGAGTGTTCAGCAAGTCGTGGATGGACTCATGTACCGCGACTTCATCACCGTTGGCCTGCTAGTGGAGCGGCTGCTTGTCACCGAACCGGATGGATCGCCGCTGAAGGACACCTGGATCTACGTGCAGGAGCCCGATGTGCTCCTTGGACGCTTACAGATCTTCAATAACTGGAGCCCCCACATGGTCGCCGATCCGTCCAAGGTGTGGATTGGCCTTGAATACTTCTGCTACCAGACCGACGATCTGTGGCGCATGTCGGATGAAGAGATCATCCGCTTCGCCACTCAGGAGCTCGAAAAGATCGGCATCATTCATGCCGGCGATGTGCGTGACGGCCACGTCGTCCGCGTGCCCAAGACCTACCCCGCCTACTTCGGCACCTACGATCGCTTCCATGAAATCCGCGAATGGCTCGACCCCTTCGAGAACCTCTTTCTGGTCGGCCGCAACGGCATGCACAAGTACAACAACCAGGACCATTCCATGCTCACAGCCATGACGGCGGTCGATAACATCCTCGCCGGCATCACAGACAAGAGCGCAGTTTGGGAGATCAACACCGAGCAGGACTATCACGAGGAACGGCAGCACGAAGAACCGCAGCACCAGGAAGCGCAGTACCAGGAAAAGTAGCGTTCAGTATGCTTTGAGCAGACGCGCATGACCATTCTCACCTTCACTCTTGCCATCTTCGGCACCTCGATTCTGGCCGGCCTGCTCGGTGCGCTCACCGGCCTGGGCGGGGGCGTGGTGGTTGTGCCTGTGCTTGCGCTGCTCTTCCACGTCGATCTGCGCTACGCCATCGGCGCGTCGCTCGTTTCTGTTATCGCGACGTCCTCTGGCGCCGCTTCAGCTTATGTGCGCGAAGGCTTCTCGAACATTCGCATTGGCATGTTCCTTGAGATCGCTACAACGCTGGGCGCGCTGATAGGCGCCTATCTCACGGCTGTGGTTTCTACAAAGGCCATCGGCATCGTATTCGGCATTGTTTTGCTCTACTCGGCCATCTCCAGCTTCCGCGGCAAGCACGACGACGTCCCGCCGCAGCACACCGGCGGCCTTGCGGACCGTCTGCGGCTCGAAGGTGAATATCCGACCGAGCATGGCCTTCAGGCCTACGTCGCCCAGCGCGTGCCCGCGGGCTTCGGCATCATGTTCCTCGCCGGCGGCCTCTCCGGTCTGCTTGGCATCGGGTCCGGCGCGGTGAAGGTCCTGGCCATGGACCAGGCCATGCGCCTGCCCTTCAAGGTCTCCACCACTACCAGCAACTTCATGATCGGCGTCACTGCTGCTGCGAGTGCCGGAATTTATATCAGTCGCGGTTACATCATGCCATCGCTCGCCATGCCGGTGATGCTGGGGGTGCTGGGCGGCTCGTTGATTGGTTCGCGCATTCTCATCCGCGCAAGCGTCTCCACGCTGCGCATGATCTTCGCCCTGGTCATCGTCGTGCTCGGCGTCGAGATGATCTACTCCAGCCTCACCGGGAAACTCTGAGAGCCATGACCGAGCACATCCACAAACACGCACCCACTGCCGAGCAGGATGAGCGTCTCGAGGCCGCCATTGCCGTTCTGCTGCGTATAGGCGTCATCGCAGCGGCCGTGCTCGTTGCCATCGGGGGTGTGCTGGTGCTGCGCCATCCGGAAGCGCCCGTGCCCAACTATCGCGTCTTCCACGCACCCGGAGAGCCCTCATCAGCCATCTCCATACACACGTCCATCCGCTCCATCCTCGCCGTCTTTCGTCACCTTTACCACCATGGCAGCGGCGC
>DASZGZ010000194.1:0-4096 GCA_035938355.1 Acidobacteriaceae bacterium | reverse complement strand
GGGGGCTGGATGGCGCGAACAGGATTATGTGTTCACGTCCGCGAACGGTGACCACTGGCACCCGGATACGGCGTCGGGCACGTTTCAGGAACTGCTCACGCTGGCAGGGTTGCCACACGTGCGGCTGCATGACCTGCGTCACTCCTGCGCGACTGCACTGTTGACTGAGGGCACGCACCCGAAGCTGGTGCAGGAACAGCTCGGACACTCGCGTTACCAAACGACGATGGACAAGTACTCGCACCTCGTCCCCTCGTTGAGGAACGAAGTGGCGGACACCATGGAGTCAGTGGTAGCCAAGGGCCGCGAAGCGCTGGCGGCGAAAACTGCTAGCAGACCGGGAAAGGAGGTCGTGCAGTGATCCGTAAACCCCTGATTGTAAGTAGGTTATATGGTGCGCCCAGAGAGATTCGAACTCCCGGCCTATTGATTCGTAGTCAATCGCTCTATCCAGCTGAGCTATGGGCGCACAAAGGGGTGGGACTCACTGAGGATAGCAAGAGGGTTGGGTGAAATCAAATGAGCGGAGGCCTCGCTTGCGGCAGCGCTCCGCTCAATGAATTGCTCTCAGTAGATATGGAAGTTGACTTCGATGGTGATCTCGACCGGAACGGGTTTGCCCTGGTACATGGAAGGCTTGAACTTGTACTGCTTCACTGCTTCGACCGCCTTTTCATCCAGCCCCATGCCCAGCTTGCGCACCACGCGGATGCGTTGCGGCAGCCCGTGCGCGTCCACGATCAGCGACACCACCGACACACCCTGGTACTTCGCCCGCCGCGCCTCGTCCGAGAACTCAGCATCGACGGAATAGATCAGCACCGGCGGCGACACACCGCCACCCACGTGATACAGTCCACCACCGTAGCCGCCACCCTCGCCCGGCCCATAGCCCGCGCCCGAGCCTGATCCGATACCGCCGCCATCACCCGAGCCCAGACCCGCACCCGAGCCCGTCCCGTTCGACGCCGGCCCCACAATGTTGGTCCGCGGATCGCCCAGGTTAGGCAGATTGTTATTGGGCAGCACTACATTGGGCGGCATCTTGATCGTCGGCTCCACCGCCAGCTTGGGATGCTCGTTCACCGCCAGCATGGGCGGCGTAATCGGCGTCTCAGAGAACTTGGGCAGCCGGCCCTTGGGCGCCTGCACCAGCTCATGCGCACCGCCACCGCCGCCACCACCCATCGCCGGCCCCTTGGGCGCGATCGGACGGAAGGGCGTAATATCCACCGCCGCCACCTGCGGCTTTGGCGGCACCGGCTTGGCGTGCATCCGCGCTTCGATGATCAGAAAGATGATCAGCGCGATGATCGCCACGTGCGCACCGACCGACAAGGCCGACGACAGCGGACTGCGCTTCACCCGGAACGGATCCACCACCGCCACCGGATGCGAGGTCAGTACCAGCGGCGGCAGCGTCTCCCGTTGAAACAAACCCCGCACGGTCCCCAGCCACGTCCGCCATACCGGCTCATCCACCACCGGATTCCACAGGTGCGGCTCAAGGGGAACTCTGCTTGTCTCTGACTCGATGTCGGGTGGTGGGGGCAGGACCTGATTTGTCATAGGCACTTCTTGACCTTATCGAGACGGCGACCTGCGGCGCGCCGCCCTTAATGAGTTCATTATCTCTGAATGCGCTGTCTCGTGTCTTCGGTTTGGATGCATCTCCTACACCAAAATGGAGACCAAAAGGTGACGTGGGTCACATTCCAATCTCGCTCCTGAAGCCAATACAGAGTGAGACGAGCATTGAAGCGCATTGGTCACACGCAAGATACGCAAAATGAGCGACTCTGGCGTTCTACAATAGAGCATTCCAGATCATGACCTTGCGTGACCCCAAGCCAGACCCCAAGTCGTCCCACCCCGAGGGCGGCCGGCCGGAGCTGAAGTCGACCCTTCTGCTGCCGCGCACCGGCTTTCCCATGAAGGCAAATTTGCCGGAAAATGAGCCAAAACGGCTCACCATCTGGCAAGAAAACGGCCTCTACGAGCAGATTCGACAGGCGCGTAAGGGCGCTCCCACGTACATCCTGCACGACGGGCCCCCCTACGCGAATGGCCCCATCCACCTGGGTCATGCCCTGAACAAGTGCTTGAAGGACTTTATCGTGAAGTCAAAGACCATGGCCGGCTTTGACTCGCCGTATGTCCCAGGATGGGACTGCCACGGTCTGCCCATCGAGATCAAAGTAGACGAGCAGCTTGGCCGGAAGAAGCTCGAAATGGACCCCATCGCGGTCCGGTCCGCCTGCCGCGCTTACGCCCAGAAATACATCGATCTGCAGCGCAACCAGTTCGAGCGCATTGGCGTGCTGGGCCGGTGGCAGGACCCATACACCACCATGTCGAACCAGTACGAGGCCACCACCCTCAAGGCCTTCTATGAGCTCTTCGAGCGAGGTTTCGTCTATCGCGGGCTCAAGCCGGTTTACTGGTGCTGGCACGACCGTACCGCCCTGGCCGAAGCCGAGGTGGAGTACGAGATGCACACCAGCCCCAGCATCTACGTGCGCTACGCGCTTACCAGCCCGGCCGCGGCGCTTGATACGGCGCTCGCCGGCAAGCCGGTCTACGCGATCATCTGGACCACCACGCCGTGGACACTGCCTGCCTCGCTCGCCATCGCCTTCCAGCCGAAGTTCGAGTACGTTGCGCTCGAAAACACAGATGGCAATGTCTACCTTGTTGCGGCCGCCTTGGCCGAAGCCGTCAAGCAGGCCTGCCATCTGGAATCTGCGAAGGAGATCGCCCGCTTTTCGGGCACGCAGCTCGAGCGCGTCACCTTCCAGCATCCGTTTCTGGATCGCTCCATCCTCGGCGTGCTAGCCGATTACGTCACTGCCGATCAGGGCACGGGCGCCGTCCACACTGCCCCTGCGCACGGCGTGGATGACTTCTACACCGGCGAACGCTACGGCCTCGATCAGACCACCAAGGTGGACGCCGCCGGCCGCATCCACGACGGACTGCCAGAGTACAACGGCCTTCAGGTCTTCAAAGCAAATCCGGAGATCATCAAGCTGCTCGAAGCGCGCGGCGCGCTGCTCGCTCGCAACGACATCTATCACTCCTACCCGCACTGCTGGCGCTGCCACAACCCGGTGATCTACCGCGCCACCGAGCAGTGGTTCATCTCGATGGAAACGCCCATCGAGCGGCCCGACGGCGACGGAAAGACGAAAACCGTGAGCTTCCGCGAGCGCGCGCTCGAAGAGATCAAAAAAGTGAAGTGGGACCCAGCGTGGGGCGAAGAGCGCATATCGAACATGATCGCGACCCGGCCCGACTGGTGCATCTCCCGTCAGCGCATCTGGGGCGTGCCCATCGCATTGTTTCTGTGCAAAAAGTGCAATCAGCCGGTCAAGTCACCGGACACATATGCGCGCGTCGTCGAGTTGTTTCACCAGCACGGCGCCGATGCGTGGTATGACGCCAAGGCCGAAGCTGTCCTGCCCACGGACGCGAAGTGCGCTGGCTGCGGCAGCACGGAATTCCGCCGCGAGACCGACATCCTCGATGTCTGGATCGATTCCGGCACCAGCTGGGCCGCCGTGCTCGAAACGCAGCCGGAGCTGCGCTTCCCCTGCGACCTCTACACCGAGGGCGGCGACCAGCATCGCGGCTGGTTCCACTCCTCGCTGCTGTTCTCGGTGGGCCTGCGCAATATCGCCCCATACAAAGTCGTCGCCACCTCCGGCTGGACGCTCGATGAGCAGGGCCGCGCCTTCTCGAAGTCGCTCGGCAATGGCGTCGATCCGGTCGATATCGCAAAGCGCCTCGGTGGCGAGATCGTGCGGCTGTGGGTCGCATCGGTTGACTTCCGCGAGGATGTCTCGGCCAGCGAAAATCTGATGCAGCGTGTCGCCGACAACTACCGCAAGCTGCGCAACACCTTCCGCTTTCTGCTCGGCAACCTGTCCGACTTCGATCCCGCACAGCATGCGGTTGCGTGGCAGAAGCTCGAGCCGCTCGATCAGTACATGCTGGCCCGCGCCCGCGAGCTCACCACAAAGGTCCTGCGCTGGTACGAGGAGTTCGAGTTCCACCGCATCTATCATGCGGTCAACGAATTCGCGATCGTCGATCT
>DASZGZ010000193.1:0-9880 GCA_035938355.1 Acidobacteriaceae bacterium | reverse complement strand
ATCCAACGCTTCTTGTGGATGACGGTGATGATCATGCCGAACACAAAAAGCAGTTGTACGGGCATCAGATAGACGAGGAGAAGGCCGGGCTTAGGATGAAAGGCAAACCAGAGACAGCCAATTAACCACGCTGTTAAAAGGAGATATCCGGTTGTGCGATTAAGGATAACGAAACCGAACAAAATGTAGAAGAGGATTTCACAAAAGAGGGACCACCCGACCAGGAGTATCGATATGGCGGAGCCTATATGAATCAGAAGCAGGGATGACACAACGCTCCATGGAGTAATAGCCCAATTGAATCTCTGCGAATGGAAAAGCAATGTCGGGATAAACACTACCCAATAGATCGGGTAGACTCTGCGGATTCGCTTCCACGCATAGTTAGGCCATGCTGAGGGAATCCCTTGATCTTTCCAGTGGGCGAGCAGGATGACGATTCCACTCAGGATGAAAAAGAATGAAACTCCATAATTTCCGAAATAGAAGATATTCAGAAAAACAGGCTGCTTCCAGAACCGAGGATCCTGGCTGAAATAAACGGCCGTATGCAACAGCACTACCGCTACCGAGGCTACACCTCTTCCAGCTTGAAGGGTCCCTAGTTTCATGGCAGGAGAGTATCACCCAACTCAATTGCACTCATGACGAATGCCTTTGCACTATATCTTCAAGACCTTGAAGATCTCGGAGAGATGGAGATTATGTGTCGGCTGACAACGGAACTGCGAAAATAAGACGCCGCAAACGGCGCTCCATCCTGCACGCCCGGTAGAGTAGGATGAGAAACAGTTTACCCAACACGACTCGCAGAACTGCCGCGTTCGTGTTCATGCGCTTGACATAGTTACGAAACCGGAGTTACGAAACCGGAGATGCGCTGAACTCGCGCTCGATCCGATCGGTGACACTTGCGGCGGCAAACTCGGCGGCGACTCGGATGCCATTCAGAATGGCACGATCGTCCGACGAGCCGTGGCCGATGATGCAGGGGCCGCGCACGCCGAGGAGCGGCGCGCCGCCGTACTCGGACTGGTCCAGCCGCTTCTTGAATTCCTTGAAACCGCGGCGTGCGAGGAGTGCCCCGGCGCGTCCGCTGACGGTGGACATGAGCGACTCGCGCAGCATATCGCGCACCATGCGGGCCAGCCCCTCGGAGGTTTTCAGTGCCACGTTGCCGACAAAGCCGTCGCACACGATGACATCCGCGTGGCCGTTGTAGAGGTCGCGCCCTTCGACATTTCCGATGAAGCGGATCGGCAACTGCTTCATCACCTGCAGCGCCTCGCGCGTCAGGTCGTTGCCCTTGCTCTCTTCTTCACCGATCGACAGCAGGCCCACGCGAGGCTTTTCAATCTTGAAAACCGAGCGCGCGTACATCTCGCCCATGATGGCGAACTGCGCCAGGTTCCGCACACTGCAGTCGACATTCGCGCCGACATCGAGCAGCACGCAGGGCGACCCGGTGGTGGTGGGCAGAGGCATGGCCAGCGCGGGCCGGTCCACGCCGGGCAGCGCGCCCAGCACCATCTTGGCGGAGGCCATGGCCGCACCGGTGTTTCCGGCGGTCACAAAGCCGGCGGCACGCCGCTCCTTGACCATCTTCAGGCCCAGCCGCATGGTGCTGTTGCGCTTTTCGCGCACCGCTTTTGCGGCCTTGTCGTGCATGGTGATCCACTCGTCGGTGTGGACGATTTCGATGGCCACACGACGGCCGAGCACGCCGAGGCCGGCGCGCAGCTTTGCCTCAGGGCCGATCAGATGAACGCGAACAGGAAAGGCACGGCAGGCCAAAATGGCTCCGCGTATCTCCGGGCCCGGAGCTTCGTCCGAACCCATGGCATCAAGAGCGATGTCTGTCAGCGCTGGCACCAGGCTGACCTTTATGCTTCCTTCGCCTCGAGCACTTCGCGGCCCTTGTACTGACCGCACTTGGCGCATGCACGGTGGGGCAGCTTGCGCTCGTGGCAGTTGGGACACTCGGAGAGACCGGTGGCAGTCAGCGCGTCATGCGCGCGACGCTTGGAGGTGCGGGCCTTGGAGTGGCGCCGCTTCGGATTAGGCATGGCAGATTCCTTTCGATCGGGGCCGTGACGAGGTTCGCGTTGCGCGCGGCACCCTCAGGCCTCTTGCTTCCTTAGGACTTGATCTTGCTGCGCAGGTCTGAAAGGGCGTTCCAGCGCGGGTCGACGGCGGTCGATTCGCAGGAACATTGCTCTGTATTCAGGTTCCGGCCACAACTCGGGCAAAGCCCGTTGCAGTCCGCGCGACAAAGTGTCTTTTCCGGCAGGGACAGCAACACCTGCTCACGCAAGACGTCTTCCAGCACCAGACCGTCTCCGTTATAGTATCCGATCTCGGTCTCGGAGGTCGAGATGGCGCGTTCCGCCCCGTTGGCATCCACGCCGATCGGCCGGTAGAGCAGGTCGAACGATCCCTGAAGGGGGTGCTGGACCGGCTCGACGCACCGCGCACAGGGCACCTCGAAATGGCCGGAATAGTCGCCACGCACCCGGATGTCGGGCACCACCTGTTTGGGCCCCCGGTGCTCCTCGATCAGGTCGGCCCGGCCCTTCGCGTCCAGCACACCCAGCTGCCGGATATCCGGGCCGTACTCGATGGCATCCGGAGCCAGGTGCTCGTCAAAATCAACAGGATCAAGCTGAAGATCCGCAACAGTAATCAACATCACAGTTCTATTTTACGACCGCTGAAGCCCGTCCGACGAACGGAACCAGCGCGCAAAAAAGGATTCGCGCCGCTGCCGGCCTCTACAATGGCCGCACTCCCTCCCGAAAGATCCGGCCTCTCGCACTACCTGTTTCCGCACCCGTTGTTGCGCACTACCCGCAGGGAGAAACCCATGACCAATTTTCTGCGCTCCGTCGCCGCGCTGTGCATTCTGTCCGGCTTCCTCCTTGCCGCGCCGCCCCCGACGATCGCCCAGCCCTCCGCGCCGGAGTTGATCCTTTACAACGGCAAGATATTTACCAGCAATGTGGACCATCCCTACGTGCAAGCGTTGGCGATCCGTGGGGACCGGATCCTCGCCACCGGCGATTCTGCGAAGATGGTCGCGCTGCGCGGGCCTGGCACGCGGACCATCGATCTAGGCGGCCGCACGGCGATCCCTGGAATCAATGACGCTCACGTGCACCTCGATATTGAATCCGCCAACGAAGTGAAACTGCCGATCGATAGCGAGAACCGCACGGGCGAAAACCCCACGCTCGAGCAGGTGGTGACGGCCATCACCGCGTCGATCAAGAAAGCCGATCCGAAATCGCTGCTCACGGCGACGGTCGGACCAGCGATCTATTTCGATCCGAGAATGACGCGCAGTGCGCTCGACACCGTCGCGCCAAACAATCCCGTGATGCTGACGACGCTCACCGGGCACGCCGCTTTCCTGAACAGCGCTGCGCTTCGGCTATTCGGCATTCGCGAAGACCAGCCTGACCCGATGGGCGGCAGGTACGAACGAGGACCCGACGGCAAACTCGACGGTGTGGTGCGCGAATATGCGCTCTTCGACCTGGAACGCCAGATCGCGGATGGGACGAGCGATACAGAGGCTCTGCAGCAGCTTCGCGCACAACTGGACCAGGCAGCGAAGTTCGGCATTACGACGATCCAGGATATGTCCAATGGGATGCCGCCTGCTCGAGCGGTTGCACTGCTTGAGAAACTGCCTCCGACGACGCGGGTGCGCGTCATGCGCATGCCGGGGACGACAGTGACTGGCCGCGATGTGAAGGAAGGTCGCCCCGCGCCGCGCCCGGACTCACCGTGGATTAAAGTCAGCGGCACAAAATGGATGCTGGATGGCACGCCGCTGGAAGGTACCTTCGAAAGCCGAGAAGAGCGGGCGGCCGATTTGAGCCCGGGACGATCCGGCAAGTCGATGGAAGCCATATTTGCCGACTTCGGCCTGCTGTTTCCGGAGCCGGAGCTGACCGCGATGCTGCATGAGACGCAGCACGACAATGATCCACTCTTACTGCACGTCAGCGGTTACGTTTCCGCATCCGCCATGTTGAAGGCTCTTCAATCCAACGGCGGAAGCGACGTCTGGTCCACACGCCGCGTCCGCTTCGAGCATGGCGACGGTCTTTATCCCGAATTCGTCCCGACGCTAAAGGCATTGGGCATCATCGTGGTGCAGAATCCCACACACCTTGCAGTGGCCCAGATGATACCCGGCCTCACGCTCCAAAGCGCTCAGCCGCTTCGTTCCCTGCTGGACGCGGGCATCCCCGTGGCGCTCGGCTCGGATGGACCAATGAATCCGTATCTCAACATCATGCTGGCGAGCATCGATCCGGATCGTCCTAAGGAAGCGATGACCCGCGAGCAAGCAGTGATTGCATACACCCTCACCTCTGCGTACGCCGAATTCCGAGAGAAGGACAAAGGCACACTGGAGCCGAACAAGCTGGCTGACCTGGCCGTTCTCTCGCAGGACATCTTCAGCGTCCCGCCGCCTGATCTACAGAAGACGACCTCCGTCCTGACAATCGTGGGCGGCAAGGTGGTTTACGACTCGAAGGTTCTCAGCCCTCAGTAGGTGTGAGAGCGGCAAGCAGAACAGATGCTGATCCCCTCGCAACGTGAAGGACGCAATCGTTCGGCTCTGCCTAAGGTCTCGGAAAACACAACCGCTTGACTTTTCCTTTCTTGGCGCGCAATGTTTCTATAGATATCTAGGGGAGACCCGGAATGGTTCGCGCCAAGAGCGACAATCTGCAAGGCACTCTGGCTCTGCTCGTTCTGAAAAGCCTGGAGCCAGGCGCTATGCATGGTTGGGGCATTACCCTGCACATCCAGCGCATCTCGAACGAGGTTCTTCGCGTGGAGGAAGGTTCTCTCTATCCGGCACTCCATCGGATGGAACAGGAGGGCTGGATCGCCTCCGAATGGGGCCTGAGCGAAAACAATCGACGCGCGCGCTTCTATCGGCTTACCGCACAGGGCCGTAAACAGTTAAGAGCCGAACGCGAGAACTGGCAGAAGATCACCCAGGCAGTCGCCCTGGTTTTGGTTTTCGAACCGGCATAAGGTCAGGAGCTCTTCATGGCATGGATTTCCCGGCTTCGCGCACTCTTTCGCAGGAACCAGCTGGCCCAGGATCTCGACGAGGAGCTCGCCTTCCACCTCTCCATGCGTGAGCAGTGGAATGTGGAGCACGGCATGCCACGTGTGGAAGCACATCGCGACGCCCGCCGACGTTTTGGCAATCCTCTTTTGTGGCGAGAACGCATGAGCGAAATCGATCTCATGATTTTGCCCCAGACGATTCTGCAAGACCTGCGCTATGGCGCCCGCACCCTGTTCCGCAATGCCGGGTTCACCACTGTCGCCATCCTCGCACTGGCAATCGGGATCGGTATCAATACGACAGCCTTCACCTTTTACAAAGCGATGTTTACGCGCTCGCTCGACGCTCGCGACCCGAGCAGGATGGTGGATCTCACACTGGTTCGCCAATCCGGCGATACCGAGGTTGACTTCAGTTATCCCGACTACCAGGCATATCGAGACAATCTTCATTCCTTCACCGGTGTCATCGCCCACAGCGTGGATCGCCTGATCCTCTCTGGAGCCGGCGGACCCATGCGCGACGGTGCGAGTGGCTTGCTGGGAAGGCTGGGATTGCTTCCCGCAAGCGCCATCGATGCGGAGTTCGCCACCACCTTCGAAGTCTCCGAAAACTACTTCTCCGTTCTCGGAGTCAACGCTCTGCGTGGCCGCACCTTCGACGCCATGAGTTCTGCCGAACTCGCCGCATCACCCTCGGTTCTCATCAGCGAAAACTACTGGCAAAAAAGATTCAACGGAGATCCGTCCATTCTCGGCAAGGTCGTCCGGCTCAATGGCGTCGCCTTCACCATCATCGGTGTCACGCCGCACGACTTCGTTGGCACCAATGTGGTCACGCCGGATTTCTGGTTTCCCCTCAGCCTGGTGCCGCTGATCCACCCGGACGGCAACTGGCTCCGCGACCGCGAAAATCAGTGGTGCCGGCTATTCGGCCGTCTCGCTCCCGGCGTCGGCATTGGCCAGGCGCAGGCCGAGATGACCGCCGTCGCCAACCAGGTCCGCACCGTGCACGCTCCGCACTCCGAGTTAAGCAAACCCGTTACCGCGCTCGTCTGGCCCGGCTCTCCATTCCCGCGTGACCTGGATAGCGGATTGAAGCTCGCCATTCTGTTTCTCATGGTCGCCGTCGGAATGGTACTGGTCATCGCCTGCGCCAACGTTGCCAGCCTGCAACTCGCTCGCGCTGCCTCCCGCCAGAGTGAATTGTGTCTGCGCCTCTCCCTCGGCGCCAGTCGTCGACGCCTCATCCGGCAATTACTGACAGAGAGTGCTCTGCTGGGCCTCATCGCGGGCATCATCGCGCTCCTCTTCACCTGGGCATTGCTCAAGGTGTCAATCACAATGATCGCCCAGGGCATTCCCGCCCAATGGGGCTCGCTGGTATTGCATGTCACGCCCGATCTCGGGATCTTTGCCTACGTCTTCGCCATCTCTCTGGTCGCTGGCATTCTCTTCGGCCTCGCCCCCGCGCTCGAAGGCTCCCGCTCCGCGCTCCCCTCTGCCGTCAACGCCATCAGCGCGGCTTCGCCCAAGCGCAGCCGCAGGCTGCGTGACATTCTCATCGCCGCACAGGTTGCCGTGTCGCTGGTGCTTCTCATCGCCGGGAGCATGTTGATCCGCAGTTCCATCCATGCTCTGAAGATGGATACCGGATACGACACCAGGCACGTCGTCAATCTCGATTTGCAATTTCCCGAAGGCCCGAAATACACCGCAGACCGGCGAAACGCCCTCGTGCGTGAGCTGCGCAATCGCCTCGCCGGCTTGCCGGAAGTCACTGCCATCACGAGCGCGCGGCCTCCCGACGGCGGCGGTGTTCGAGGAGCCGCAGTCTCGCTCAACGGACAAAAGCCCTCGCCGCACAACACCCAGGCCAACCTCTACTACACCTTCGTGCAGCCCAACTACTTCGCAATGCTGAGCATTCCTCTGCTCTCCGGCCGCGGCTTTCCGTCGCAATCTGGCCAGCCGGAGCCCTCCGTCATCCTCAGCCAATCCGCGGCGAATCAGCTCTGGCCCAGTCAGAACCCCCTCGGCCGCAGTCTCCGCCTGGGTACCGACGGTCAGTTTCACTTCAAAAACGAGGCTCTTCCCGATGGTCCGGCCTACGAGGTCATCGGTGTCGCCCGCGATACACGTGGCGTCGAGCTGGACGGCAGCGATTCTCAGCTGATCTATCTGCCGCTACCTGAAGGACATTTGCAGGACTTTCCCATTCTCATCCGAACCAAGACAGACCCAACGCAGCTCATCGATGCGATAGCTCCCGTAATCGCATCGCTCGACCCCAATCTGGTAGTAACCGCATCCACACTCGAGCGGATGCTGCATCAAACACCGCCCTTTCTCATCTCCGGTCTCGCGGCTTCCATCGCTTCCATCGTCGGCATGCTTGGGCTTCTTCTGGCATCCATGGGCATCTTCGGCACCGTCAGCTATATCGTGGTCCTGCGCACGCGAGAAATGGGCATCCGCATCGCTCTCGGAGCGAAGAAGCGCGACATCCTCGGGCTCATGCTGCGGGAAAGCACGCGGCCGGTGCTGGCCGGGCTAGTCGTGGGGATGCCTCTCTCCATCGGAGCGTCGTATCTGATGCGCGGAATACTCTATGGAGTCAACATCGTCGATGGCATCTCGTTCGTCGGCGTCTCACTCTTGTTTCTTGCGATCGCCCTGTTCGCAACGTACCTGCCATCCCGGCGCGCCATGCGCGTCGATCCAGTGGTAGCGCTTCGATACGAATAGGCAGCCTCTTCTGCCAAAAGCTGCGCGTGCCTGCAGCATAGCTCCGCTACTGAGCAGGCACGCGTTCAGCAAGCCGTACACATCCATCTCTCCCTGCGGATTCGTCACTGTGGCGAGGGCATGACGGCCGGCACCGCTTCGAGCGGCGGCTTCAATGTGCGTTCTACTCCGTACCGGTACGCTCCCAGGCGCATCAGCAGCGCCACCGCGCACACCATCGCCATGCAGAAGCATCCCAGCGGCACCGTATAGGAATGGAAATGGTCGAATCCCGCGCCCATCAGCAGCGTCCCTGTAGCTCCCGCAAGCATGAACGCGGCGAAGGCGTAGCCGTATGCGGTCGCAAAGGAACGCAGGCCGAAATAGCGGCTGATCAGGTAGGCCATCAATTCCACCTCTGACCCCATCCCGAGTCCCACCAGAAATGCGGCGCCCAGCGCCGTACTTCCCGACAACCCCGACCACAGAATCGCCATCCCGGCTGCCGACGCACTGTAAAAGAGCATCGCGACGTGCGGAGCGAAAAAGTGGTCCAGCAGATATCCGGACCCCAGCCTTCCCAATACCACGGAAATCCCGATCACCGCGCTCGCCATCGCCGCGCGCGCTGGGCTCATTCCGCGATCCGTCAGCAGCGCCGGCATATGCAGCACCCCGGCATGCACACTCGCGCTGGTCAGCACGAAGACCAAAATCAGCAGCCAGAAATCCGGGCTGTGCCGGATCTCCGCCCAGCACAACCCTTCCTTGCTCGCGGATACCTCCACTGCGCTCATCGCGTTCTCCGCGCCATCCGCCTCCAGGCCGCGATCGGACGGGTCGTTCTGCAGAAACATCGCGACCACGGGAATGGAGATCAGCAGGACCGCTCCCCCAAAGAGTGCGTATGCCACTCGCCAGCCAAAGAGTCCGATCAGCCGTTGCGCAATGGGCGGAAGTACGACGGCGCCGATGCCGATGCCCAGCCCCATGAGCCCCAATGCCATCCCGCGCCGTCGATTGAACCAGTGCGAGATCACCACGCCGTACGACAATGGGCCCGGCCCGGCGCTCATCGTAATTCCCAGCGCCGCATAAAAGACATAAAGCTGCCAGATGCTGTGGCCAATCCACAGTGCAGACAGCAGCGCCAGAGCAAACATTGCCGTCACGATCACTATCACGCGGCGTGCACCCAGCCGGTCGATCAGCCGGCCCACCGCTGGCAGGAGGAGCGCACCCAGAACATTGTGCAGCGTAAAGGCAAACGAAATCGCAGCGCGGCTCGCGTGAAACTCGTGCGCCAGCGATTTAAAGAAGATGCCAAACGAATACACCGTGACCGGCGCGGCAAAGATCATCCCCGCCACACTGACGAGGACAATCCACCACCCGTAGAAGACGCGAGGCCGATTGCTGCTCATGAACCTCTCACGGCAAAACGGCCGCCGCCCTATCACCATGGCATCGGGCAAGCGCTCCGTCTTACTTCAGCCCGTACACATCAATCTCTCCCTGCGGGTTGGTCACTGTGGTGAGCTGGTGCCCGGTAGAGATGTACACCTTGCCGTTCGCTACCACGGGCGAACTGAACTTGATTCCATACCCCGGGACATCGGCTGCGTTCTCACTGCTGTTGTAAAGCTCCGTGCCCAGATCGTTTGCATCGTAGGCGCGCAGCGTCGATTTGGTCGACGTGCCCTGTTGCAGCGGTATTCCCGTATCGATCATCCAGAGGATGCCGGCCGCATTCCCGTCAGAGGAGATAAACGGCGTCGTTCGCTTGCTCCTTGCCAAGGTTGGCGCTGTTCACCATATACAGCTTGCCGCCCTTTCCGCCTCCCACAATGTTCGAGGTTCCCGGAATCATCAGTATTCCGCCTGACGCCAGATCGACATCATTGCAATTCAAATACGCGTAGTTGAAGGGCGTGAAGTAATCCTCCAGCTTCAGCGTCGGGCTGAATTTCAGAATGGAATCCCCATACGCGGTCTTCCCATCCCACGGCCCGTTCCCGGTCGACACATAGACATTCCCTGCGCTGTCCGCAATCGG
>DASZGZ010000192.1:0-3059 GCA_035938355.1 Acidobacteriaceae bacterium | reverse complement strand
TGCTGAGGCCGAGATTCTGCCGATAGCCTTCGTAGTTGCCGAACAGGAAGACCTTGTCGCGGCGGATGGGGCCGCCGAGCGATCCACCGAAGTTGTTGCGTTGGAACTCGGGAATATGCTGCTGGTCAAAGTAGTTGCGGGCATCCAGTGCACTGTTTCGCAGGAATTCGTAAGCTGAGCCGTGAGTTGATTCGACCCGCTGGCGGTGACGATGCTGATCTGCGCGCCCTGACGTTTGCCAAGGGCTGCCGAGTAGGTGTCGCTGGAGACATTGAACTCGCGCACGGCATCGACGCCGAGCAACTGGCCGCTGGTGCCACCGGGCGTGACATTGATGAGCGATGCGCCGGTGTACTCAACGCCATTGAGCAAGTAGAGGTTGTCCTGCGGGCGGCGACCCGATACGGAGAACATGTTCCCAACCGACGAGTTTGAGGTCCCGACGCCGCCGGAGCGCTGTGCGGTGTAATTCACGGTCGCGGGGTTGAGAGTGAGGAGCTGATCGTAGGAGCGTCCGTTGAGCGGCAGATTTTTTACCTGGCGTTCATCGACGAGGCCGCTGGTCTGTTGCGTCGTGATATCGACGCCCGGAGGCTTGTCCGTGACTTCGACGCGTTGGCTGCCACCGCTTGCCGAGAGCGCAAGGTTAACGCGAACCGATTGACCAACAGTGACGACGATGCCGTCTCGCTGTTGCGGGGCGAATGCGCCTTTGGACGCGATGACGCTGTAGCTACCGATCGATACCGACGGCGCGCTGAAGAGACCTTCTCCGTTGCTTGTGAGTTGGCGCTGGCTGCCGGTCTCCTGGTTGCGGATGACGACAGTGGCACCAGGAATAGCGGCGCCGGAAGCATCTGTGATGGTGCCGCTGATGGATCCGCCGACCACCTGCGCCTGCAACGGCGCGGCGCTAAATACGAGTGCTACTACGATACCGGCGATGGCTGATGATGCGATGGAACGCATTGCGCTGATCTCCAGATCACGTGATGAAACGACGTTGGTCAAGAGGAGCGTTTGAACCGATTAACCCTGGCTACGCTCCCAGTCCATCCGGCGACAACAACAACACACGCAACAATCAATGGCGCGGCAGTGACAGGCACGGCGCGCGGTCATAGGCGACTGCGGCGGAATTCGCAACGGAGATGTGGACAGCAGATGCACGCAGTTTCCTGGAGTCTCGCTACTTATACTTCTTATAGGTGGTGAAAAGGAGAAGACTATCTGCGAAAGAAGAAAACAGATGGTATCTCAGCCAGTGGCCGACGCGTGGCTATCGACAACAACAACAAGACGCGGGTTGGGCGAGAAACTTCATCTGTAGCTGGAGGGTAACACGACCGGCTGCGGGGATCCAAGCTCGCAGAGGCGGCCTAATCGAGCAACGAATGGTCCGCGTATCCGGGCGAGATGGTAGATTTTCTGTGCCATGAGATACCGCTTTCTTGCACTCCCTACCTTGTCAGTTCTGTTACTTGGCTACCCACTCGCGATTCAAGCGCAGGACGCTGGCGCGCCGCACCTGGCGAAGCGTGGTGACGCGACGCAACTGATCGTGGATGGTAAGCCGTATCTGATACTGGGCGCGGAGATCCATAACTCCAGCTCGTCGAGCCTGGATTACATGGAGCCGGAGTGGCCGCGCCTGGCGGCGATGGGGCTGAACACCGTTCTCACGCCGGTGAGTTGGGAGTTGATCGAGCCGGTCGAGGGCAAGTTTGACTTCACGCTGGTGGATGGTCTGCTGGCCGCTGCGCGCAAACAGCATCTGCGCTTAGTCCTTCTGTGGCTGGCGTCGTGGAAGAACGGAATGTCCAGTTATCAGCCGGTATGGGTGAAGCAGGATGCGAAGCGCTTCCCACGCGTAGTCGAGGACGGCCGTCCCGTAAATATCCTGAGCACTTTCGGCGCCGAGACCCAGGCTGCGGACGAGCGCGCCTTTGCGGCGCTGATGCAGCATCTGCGCGAAGCGGACGCGCACGACCACACAGTGGTGATGATGCAGGTGGAGAACGAAGTGGGCGTGCTTGGCAGCGCGCGCGATCACTCCGATGTGGCGAATCGCGCGTTTGCAGGACCAGTGCCCGGGGAGTTTCTGCGTTATCTCGACCAGCATCATCTGTCATTGAACCCGGAGTTACGCACACTGTGGGAGGAGAATGGCGCAAAGACTTCGGGTACGTGGACCGAGGTCTTTGGCGATTCGCCACGCACCGATGAAATTTTCATGGCTTGGCACTACGCGAAGTATGTGCAGGCGGTGGCGGCAAAGGGCAAAGAGGTGTACGGCCTGCCGATGTATGTGAATACGTGGCTGGGTGGCGTGGACGCCATCCCGGGCGACTACCCCAGCGGAGGACCGCAGCCGCGTGTGATGGATGTGTGGAAGGCTGCGGGCAGAGCGATCGACTTCTATGCGCCGGATTTGTATTCGCCGGATGTCTACGGCTGGGCGCGGCGCTATCATCGCGCGGATAATCCGCTGTTTCTGCCGGAGACGCGCGACGGCGAAGCAGGTGCGGCAAACGTGTTCTACATCCTGGGCGAGCATGCTGCAATCGGGTTTTCGCCATTCGGGATCGACAACTGGTCCACGCCGGCCACTGGAGAGCAAGCGGAAAAAGAGAAGAGCGGCGAAGACGCATTGCGGGCCAGTTATCACGCGATCGCCTCGGTCGCGCCGATGCTGCTGGACGCGCAGAGCAAGGGCGAGGTGCATGGCCTCGTGCTGGATAAGTCGCGGCCTGAGGCGCTGTTCGTGATGCAGGGTTACGAGGTAGACGTGAGCCTGGATGAGATCTTCGGCAATCATGCTACGGAGGGCTACGGGATGATCCTGTCCTCTGGGCCTGATGCGTTTCTCGGTATCGGCAAGGGCTTTCGCGTAAAGTTCACGCCACGAGATGCCGCGGCGAAGCGAGTGGGGATCGGCACCATTGAAGTAGGTCGTTTTGAGAACGGGAGTTGGATCGCGGGCCGGCGGCTGAATGGCGACGAGAACGACCAGGGCGAGTACTGGCGATTCGACCCACGCGAGCTGCGCACGGAGAAGG
>DASZGZ010000191.1:0-2116 GCA_035938355.1 Acidobacteriaceae bacterium | reverse complement strand
ACCGCACCGAAACGAGCAGGGTGACCTGAGCCTGGCTACTGTGCCAGAAACTTCTCCACCCGCTGCGAAATCTGCTCCGCATCGCACTCCATCAGCGAGTGTCCGCAAGGAGTATCGGAGATGTAGCTCTCCGCGCCAGTGGCCTTTGCCCAGGCCAGCGCAGGCCCGGGATACACCAGGTGATCATGCGTGGAGACGATCACCAGCCACTTCGCGCGCGTGGCCTTCGCCACCTCGTCCAGCGGCTTGCCGCGCGGCACATCAAGCGCCAGTACCGCCTTCAATTGCCACATGCGGTCATTCGCGTCCTGCCGCTCTGGTTTGCGCGCCTCCTCCAGTAGTGCAGGGAAGTCCTTGCGCTCGGTGTGTTCCACGCGGTACTGCGGCGTGGTCAGTTCCATCTTCAACAGCTCATTTGCCAGCGTCAGCACGGGCTGTTTCTCGCCGTATTTCCCGCCCTTGTAATCCGGATCGGCGAGCATCGCATCTTCCGTGATGGTGTGCGATAGCAGGTCATAGCTGGTCGGCTGGGGCGTGCCGGCGATCGGCACCGCCAGGTCAAAGAATTCGGGGTATGTCACCGACCACTCGAAGGTCTGCTCGGCGCCCATCGAGATGCCAATGACGGCGTGCGCATGCTTCAAGTGGAGCGCCTCAGTCACCGCGCGATACTCCGCCCGCACCATGTCGCGCTCGGTGATGGCGGGAAACGCCACGCCTCTCTGCATATCGTTGTTCGAGGGCGAGGACGACACGCCATCGCCCAGCGCGTCCAGCAACACCGCATAGAACTTCGTTGTGTCGATCAGTCGCGTTGGGCTCGGTGCAGACCCGACCAGGGCCAGCATGTCTTCGGTGCGCCCGTTCAGCCAGGTCGGCATCAGCACGGCGTTGTCGCCCGCCGCATTCAATGTGCCAAAGGTTCGGAATCCCACACGGCAATGCTCAATCGTCTGGCCACTGTCCAGCGTGCATCGTCCCAGGTCGGCGAACTGCTGCGCGCCGTCCTCGGCTGCGGCGGATACGGCGGCAACAGACAGCGCTGCAGCCATCACGAAGAGGCAAGCGAAGAGCTTCACAGAAACTCCGATTGGAACACTCTTGTAGTTCCGGCGTTAAGGGTCAGACGGCCGCCTACATGTTGGTGTGGCCGTGCCGCATCTCCTCGTTGAACTCAGGCTTGGTCAGCGAGAGTGCATGCGCCAGCAGCGCGCGATAGTGGTCGCCTTGCTCGGCCAGCTTCGCGGCGGCCGTTGCGAAGTCAGCATCGAGCGTAAGCAGGCCATCCTTCACCAGGGCGGCGGCGTCCTTCTGCAACTCCTCCGGCGACGTGTTCAGGTACTGGGCGTCATACGGATCGGCGATCCAGACAGGCTTGTTGTTGCCCAGCACCACGGAAAGCCAATAGATCTTCGTGGCGAGGAAGTCGCGTCGCGATGCCTCGGTGCTATCGGAGAAGACAAAACGCTTCTGCCAGCGGCTGTAGTAGCGCGTTGTGACTGGCACAGGCTGACGGTTGCCGGATTTTAGCATCTCCAACTGGCCTTGGTCCAGCGTCTTGCGCACCGCGTTGTAGATGAATGCCTCGGCATATGGCTGCTCCGGAGCCGCAACCACTTCTGCGAAGGTGACCGTCATGCTCGCTGCCACCTTCGTGTGCAGCGGCGATTGGGCACCGTCCTCAAGTCCCACAACGCCGTGTACCAGGTAGGTATCCGCGCCCGAAGTCGACAGGTGGAATGGCCACTTGAATTCACGAAATACCAGCGGGAGCCCGGCGAGTGAGACCATCGCGTTCGGGTTCGGGTTACGGAGCCTCTTCGCCGCGTGCTGAAGGTAGACGGCAAGCTCTTGCTTCTGCTCCGGTGTCACCGGCGCAAAGCCGTTGCTCAGCTCAAGCGCCAAAGTGCGCTCGGCAGAGCTATCAGCCCCAAGGCCAAGCCGGAAGATCGAAGTCGGCTTGCCGTGGAAGTCCGCTCCCTCGGTATTGGACAAAATCTTAAGACCGGCCTTGTGCGCGGCTTGCTCGATGGTTTGCTGCAAAATCTGCTGTTCCTGTTTGCTGGACGCGAGTGTCATTCCGTTCCTGTGGCGGGAAAATACGGCGACGCCGGAC
>DASZGZ010000190.1:0-4023 GCA_035938355.1 Acidobacteriaceae bacterium | reverse complement strand
GAAGTCGTCGGTGAATCGCGCCTTCAACACCTCGATGGAAGTGGGGGTGAAGGTGTGGGTGGAGAACACGATCGCGGGAATGCACCGGCATGTGGCTTCGGCTTATCTGACGTTTGTCGCGGTGGACAGCCAGGGTCGGCGCGTGCCGGTGCCGAGATTGCAGCCTGAGACGGATGAAGAGAAGCAACACTACGAAGATGCTGCGCGGCGCCGAGAGTTGCGGCAGAAGGAACTGGAGCGCAAGCGCCAGGCGAAGCCCCGAGAGGCCGCGGTGGCAGGCACGGTTCGGCCGGATGAGTACAGCAAGAGATAAGTGCCGGGCGAGACACGCTAATCTTAAGAGATGGGCTGAGCTGCCGGATTTTCACGATGAGTGGACCGCGGATAAACGCCCGGGGAGTGATTTGAAATGGGAGCACATGGACAGCAGATGCCGCAGCCACAGTCGCTGCCGGGAGTGAAGGCGATCATCGCGATCGGTTCGGGCAAAGGCGGCGTGGGAAAGACGACGCTGGCGGTGAACCTGGCGATTGCGATGGCGAAGCTGGGCTACAAGGTCGGGCTGGTGGATGCGGACATCTACGGGCCGAATGTGCCGCTGATGATGGGCGCAACCGCGCAGCCGCGCGTGATCGAGGGCAACCGCATCGAGCCCTTGACGGCGCATGGCGTGAAGATGATCTCGGTGGGGTCGCTGACGCCCGGTGACAAGCCGCTGGTGATGCGCGGGCCGATGTTGCACCAGATCATCCGGCAGTTTCTGCAGCAGGTGGCGTGGGGCGAGCTGGATTACCTGATCATCGATCTGCCGCCGGGTACGGGCGACGTGGTGATCTCGCTGGTGCAGACCGTGCCGCTGACCGGCGCAGTGGTGATCTCGACGCCATCGGACGTCTCGCTGCAGGACGCGCGCAAGGCGCTAGAGATGTTTCACCAGGTGAATGTGGAGGTGCTGGGCATCGTGGAGAACATGAGCCAGTTCAGCTGCCCCCACTGCGGTGAGGTGATCGACATCTTCTCGAAGGGTGGCGTGGAGCGTACCGCGCAGCAGTTCAAGTTGCCGTTCTTGGGATCGGTGGAACTGGACCCGAATATCCGGCATGGCGGCGATCACGGCCTGCCGGTGGCGCTGGCGCCGGAGGCATCCTCGGTCGGGACGGCTAGTTTCTATGCGATTGCGCGCAAGCTGATCGAGCGAGCGGAGGAGCAGCGCGCGCACGAGCAGAATGTGTTCGAGATCACCTAGCTGGAACCTGCTCCATCCAGCGCCGCAGTGCTGCCGTCACCTGAGCCGGCTGCTCCAGCGGCGTGAAGTGCGCGGCGTGCTCGATGAAAAGCAAAGAGGCGCGCGGGATCTCTCGCGCCAGAATCTCGTGGGCCGCGGGCGTCGTTCGCCGGTCTTCACTGCCGCCGATGACGATTGTGGGGCAGGAGATCTGCCCGAGATGACGAAATGGCTGCTCAAGATCAAGCAGTGCCTTCATCTGAAGAAGGCCCGATGCAGGCCCGACTTCATGGGCCATATCCATGAAGGATTGCCTCATATCCCTATCCTGCGCGTGAGAAGAAATGACATAGGTTGGATAGGCCGATTCGAGGTATGCAGCGAAGCCGCCTTGCTCGATGGTGAGAATCGCTTTGCGAAGGGCTTCCTGCACCGGCGGAAGCAAGCCGCCATGAGTGGCGCTGAGCAACGCCAGGCGGTCGACCCGGTCCGCTGCAAGCTCCATGATCTGGAGCGCCACCTGGCTTCCCAGTGAGAAGCCCGCTAGCGAGAAGCGTCCGCGAATAGAGTCGAGGATGCCGGAAGCCATCTGCGCAATGGTCGTTTGCCCGACGATCTCGGGAACGTAAACGTCAGCATGAGCGGAGAGAGCTGCAATCTGCGCCGACCATAGCCGGCTATTGCACAGTAGCCCCGGTATCAGGACGAGTTTCTTCATGGATAGCGGGGCAGCGTATTTGGATTTGTCTGCGCACACAATACGTCTGCTCTCCCGCATCGAAAGAGCAGACGCAATGATTGTGCAGTCACTGCTTCGGCTCGGTTAGTGCTTCCCCAGAAGGCCGCCGAGCGACTTCCCGAGGTTGTTGGGAACCTGCGGTCCGTTTTTGCCGAGCAGGCTGGAGGGGTTTTTCGCGCCGCCCGTCAGGCCTTTCATGTCGGGCGTGATGACGGGGCTCGATGCGGTGCCCGTAATGGTGACAGGAATGCCGTTCTTCAATGCTCCGGCAGCAGCTCCGCCTACGTTACCGCCGATCATCGAGATGGCGGTGGTCGCCATACCCGTTGCGCCGCTTTGACTGAGCTTTGCAATAACGTGGAAGTTCAACGCCTTGGCTGCGCTTACAGTGCCATTGCCGGTCGCGGTGCCCAGACCGGCGACGGTGAGCAGGATGTTGTTTGCCTCAATTGCTCCGGCCGATTCACGCAGATTGAGGCTAAGTATCTGGATCGTCGTCCCACTGCCCGGCTTGGCACCCACAAGAGCGGCTGCGGGCCCCATCTTGGAGGCAAGGTCAAAGCCCGCGAGCTGCGTGTTGTCCAGCCGCACCGGACCACTGATCACCGGCGCGGCCGACGTACCGGTGACCGCGAGGTTGGTGGTGAGAGTGCCACCCTGCAACTTCGAGCCGGAGGGCATCTGTATGCCGAGTGAAGGGAGGAAGGCCTCGAGGTCATTGATGGGCGCGCCCTGGGTGGCTGCCGTCACGTTGAGGTTGGTCTTCGCGCCCTGGGTCTGATAGGTGCCCGCGATATGGAAGAGGGCGTTGCCGAAGGCGAGCGTGGTGTTCTTCAGCTGACCGGAGAGCGAGGCAAGGTTCTGGTCAAGCGTGAAGTTGACGTGCACGGGACGCGGCGCGGGCGAACCGTTCGCGGCCAGCTTGAGCTGCGACGCATCGATGGTGCCCTGCACGTGCGCGGTCTGGCCATTGGAGGTGACGTCGGCATTGACGTCCGCGATGCCGGCGATACCGGCAGAGGGAGGCACGAAGCCTGCGGCCACGAGGTCAGCATGTTTGACTTCGATCTTGGCGGTGAAGGGCGTTTTCGAGGCGTCCGCCTGATTGAAAGGACCACCCTTGCCGCTGACCGAGACGGTGCCGTTGCCGGGGAAGGCCGCGGAGAGGGAATAAGTGAAAGGTGTGGTGAGCGAGAAGTCGCTGACCTTCGCCTGCACGCTCTGGATGACCCGTGGCGGCGTGGGTTCGCCTAGGTCGGTGATGGTCACCTGGCCGTCCGTGACCTCAAGCACGCCGATGGAGAGGTTCGGCATCGAGCTCTGGGTCTCGGCTTTGTTGGTGCGCTTGCTGGAGTTGCCGAGGCTGGCGTAGTTCCAGACATTGGCTTTGTTCTGGATCAAAGAGATCTTCGGCGTGTCGATGGTGATGCTGCGGATGAGGATCTGCTTATGAAAGATGAGCGGACCCACTTCAATGCCAATGTGAAGCTGTTTGGCCTGGACGAAGGGCTGCTGGCTGAAGGCGGGATCGTCGGAGATGCTGAGCTGATCGGCGACGAGCGAGCCGCTGAAGAGCGAGAAGCTGAGATGCCCCAGAGTGACCTGGCGTCCGGTGGCATCGGAAAGCATGGCTTGAATACGGGGCCGGTAGTTGTCCGCATTCAGGAGGAAGGGGATGGCAATGAGCAGGAGCAGAATGAAGCCGCCCGCTACCGCCGCAATGGTGATCCACAAACGACGCCTGTCCATCATAGGAAATCCTCTTTCTGGCTTGCAGGACGGACTGGTTCGGTTCGGATCATCCGAGCTGGACCATGCATCCTGTCGGAAACATACCGATGGTACTCGGTCAGGCCCGACAGAGCCTCAGTGCACTTGGATGCCGGCCGGCTGAAGGGCCGTAACCTGTTACGATAAATGAGGCGGCATCTACCCGAAAGCATGATACGGGGGCTGGGCGCGCAGGTGACACGGCCATGACAGCAGAGCTCCGAATCAGTCCGCGGGAGCGGCTGATATTGACGGCCATCCTGGAGATGTATATCGCGACGGGTGAACC
>DASZGZ010000189.1:0-7273 GCA_035938355.1 Acidobacteriaceae bacterium | reverse complement strand
TAGGCAGCTTTGCGGATGTAGTTAGCCGTCTGCACGCCTTTCGGCTCGTCGCCGAAGGCAGAGTCGAATTCACCCGGCAATTGAAACGCGCGCTTGAGCGTGGCGGGTAGCAGCCGACGGATCGGCGACGCGAAGGTCACTGTCAATTCGTTTGCACCGGGGTGCAGCAGCTCTTTTGCCGGCACACGCCAGCGGCGAAACATGTTGTCCGCCTGCAGAATCTGATGCCCGTTCAGTTGCACGGTCGCGTAGGTGTCCAGGCCGTCGAACGCCAGGTCCACGTGCTCATGTGAGAGTGTCGCGGCATCCATATTCAGCGTGGTCCGGTACTCCCAGTCAGCGAGACCAATCCACTGCAGTTGCGCCTCATGCGCGCCGGTAAATGGATCGACGATCAATCCGTTGCGAAGCAGGTCCGTCTGAACAGTGGAGGGCACTGTCGCGGCGTGCCACTGTTCGGCGTCCGCATGCGCCGCCGCGTCAGGGGTGGAAGCGGCAAGGCGAAATTGCCAGCCGCTGACGATAACGCCATTCGGCGAATTGCTTTCGCCACGGCAAATCAGTGGTGAAACAGCGTTGAACAACGCGAGCAGGACTATGGCGTAAAAGGAGCACCTTATGTCCTTCCGCGCCGTCGCACCCGTTTTTGGCGCCATTGTTGACTGCAGGTTGAGCTCCTTGTCTTGGTGCATCGTGAACGAAATTCGTTAAGGCTGAGTTGTAAATTGATCGTTACAGCTTAATATGGACATTTCTCGACAAGTGCGCTTCTGCGCAAGCTCGCGCGCAAGTCAATTCGGCCGTTCACTTTAACGCATTGAGAATACCCCGGCGCTCGCATGGTGAGGAGAGGATGAAGAACGCAAGCTTCCCGACGCTTCTCTCGATTGCCATCGGCATGGTCGCTCTGAGCGCAACATTCAGGGTTTCAGCGCAGACGCCCGGCAGTGCACCTGACCCCAGTGCACCAACAGCCAGCACCCTGACGCCGGAACAGATCGATGCGCAATGGACCGCGGCCAACAGCAAATACGACGGTGAACGCAAACGCCTCCTGGCCGATGTCGACAAAACGGTAGGGGAAGGCCCTTTCCGCGATGACTGGCAGAGTCTCCGCGCGTATCAGGCGCCGGAGTGGTTCCGCGATGCCAAGTTCGGCATCTTCATCCATTGGGGCGTTTACTCCGTCGCCGGCTTCGGCAGCGAGTGGTACTCGCGCAACATGTACCAGCAGGGCTCCCCGGACTTCGCGCACCACGTCGCCACATACGGTCTACAAACCCAGTTCGGCTACAAGGACCTGATTCCCAAATTCACCGCCGAACACTTTGATCCGGCTGTATGGGCAAAGCTCTTTGACGATTCCGGCGCGCGCTACGTCGTGCCGGTCGCCGAGCATCATGACGGCTTTCCTATGTACGAGTCGAATCTGACCGACTGGTGCGCGGGTAAGATGGGGCCGAAGCGTGACGTGCTTGGCGAACTTGCCAAGGCAGTCCGAGCTGAGGGCATGCATCTCGGCGCATCCTCGCATCGCGCCGAGCACGACTGGTTCTTCGATGGTGGACGCCGCTTTGCTTCTGACGTGAACGATCCGAAATACGCCGCCTTCTACGGCCCCGCGCAACTGCGCCTGTTGGATGATGACAATGGCGACGCACTGATTCGCGATTACACGTTCGTCTCGCAGGCTTACATGGACGACTGGCTCGCGCGCACCGCGGAGATCGTTGAGCGCTACCATCCCGACCTCATCTACTTCGACTGGTGGGTCGGTCAGCCGGACTTCCGCAGCCACCTGGAGCGCTTCGCAACCTACTACTACAATCGCGCTGCGGCGCAGCATCAGCCCGTCGTGCTCTTTTACAAACTCAACGACATGGCCGACGGCTCAGCCACGCTCGACCTGGAGCGCGGCGGCCTTGGCGACATTCGCCCCCAGCCCTGGCAGACCGACACGTCGCTTTCCGATGGTTCGTGGGGCTACATCGAGCACGACACCTACAAGTCGCCTGAGGCCGTCATTCACCAGCTTGCTGATGTTGTCAGCAAGAATGGCAATCTGCTGATGAACGTCGGCCCACGACCTGACGGGACTATCCCTGAGGGCGCGGCGAGTACATTGCTCGCCGTCGGCGCTTGGTTGAAGGTGAACGGCGACGCCATCTACGGCACACGGCCCTGGCGCGTGTACGGCGAAGGACCGACGAAGTTTGAAGCCGGCTCGTTTCACGACACCGACTCGAAGCCATACACAGCCGAGGACTATCGCTTCACGACGAAGGATGGCGCGCTCTACGCCATCGAGCTCGGCTGGCCAAAGGGCGGCGAAGCCATCATTCGCGCGCTCGCCTCACGCGTCGGCACCCGCGAAGTCGCGTCGGTCGACTTGCTGGGCTCTCCGGATCATCTCGCATTCGCGCAGCAGCCTGATGGACTTCACATCCACGTTCCGGCGGAGCCCGGCGGCAAGTACGCATACGCTTACCGCATCACCTGGCGTTAGAGAAAGGCAGAGCATAAGGAAGCTTGATGCGCACATATATTCTCTCCGCGATCCTCGCTCTTGCACCAGCCGCGGCCTTCGCCCAGAACGCAGTCGGTGCGAAAGCGTCCGCTCCGTCGACTCAGAGCAATGAAGCGACGGCTGCAGGAGAGTCCTCGGCAAACCAAGCGAAGTGTGATGCCGCCGGAGATCAGGAAATTCCCACCACTTCTACGCTTGAGGCAACGGTCACCAGCTCGCTTGATTCCGCCCATCTCAAGCCTGGCAAAGAAATCACTGCACAAGTCGTGACGCCGTGGCAGTTCCCGGGCTGCAATCTCCCCGTCAAATCAACTCTCTACGGCCACATAACTGCAAGCAGTTCGTCCAAAAATCCCGACGCCTCAGAAATGGCGTTTGTATTTGACCATGGGGAGTGTGATGGTCATTCAAAGAAGCCGATTTCTCTAACTGTGATCGGAGTCGTCGCTCCATCCGATCAATACGTTGGCATGCATAGCGCGCTGCCGAGTGAGGTATCTGGCGGCGGCCGCGATATATCCAATTCTGTGGGTAATGGCGGCGTTGCGCAGGACGAAAATCTGAATCCCGGCGGTCCTCCGCAGACCGTTCACCCTGGCATCGTGATCCGAATACCGAAGCTGCGACTCGAGCCGCATGGAGGGCCGGAGTGCAGCGCCCGAATGATAAGCACAAAACATAACTTCCGACTTGAGTCCGGCTCGGAGTTGATACTCACAATGCAGGCAGTCCCTGAGTAAGCCGCTGACAACGAGCCGGAGTCGAGCGGATTCACGAGAAATATGCGATGACAAGCCGATATTCCAATCAGTCTTCGTTTCGCCCTTTGTCCCCGATCGGGCTGTCGATGCTGGAGCTTAGGTAGCCATGCGCACCCTCCACATTGCTATGCTCCTTCTGCTCGCAGCGCCCACAGCGATCGCGCAGAACGCTGTCGATGTGAAGCCATCTCCGCAGCAGGTTGCATGGCAGGACATGGAGATGGGCGCCATCATTCACTTCGGTACTAACACCTTTCTCAACCGCGAATGGGGCGATGGCACGGCCTCGCCGAGCGTCTTCCATCCGGAGCGTGTTGACACTGATCAATGGATCGAGGCTGCGAAATCCGCCGGCATGCGCTACGTGGTGCTCGTCGCGAAGCATCACGACGGCTTTGCACTTTATCCCACCGCCCAGACCGATTACAGCGTGAAATCGAGCCCCTGGCTCGGCGGCAAAGGCGACCTGGTCCGCATGGTCTCCGACAGCGCACGCTCGCATGGGCTGCGGTTCGGTGTCTACCTTTCGCCCTGGGACCGTCATGATCCGCGGTATAAAGATCCAGCGGCTTATGACAAGTACTACCTTGCGATGCTCGAGGAGCTTGCGTCGCATTATGGTGAGCTCACTGAGTTCTGGCTGGACGGCGCGGGGAGCGCCGGTCGCATCTACGACTTCGATACCATCATCGACAATCTCCGTACGTATCAACCGAATGCGCTGGTGTTCGCCGATGTTGGTCTCTTCAAGTATGCGGACCTTCGCTGGGTGGGCACTGAGAGCGGTAAAGTCGATTTCGAGAACTGGAATGTCGTCGATCGGGCCGGCTACCTGCGCTGGCGGCCTGTGGAGGCGGACACTCCACTGCATACCGAACACTGGTTCTGGCACCCCAATGATGAAGCATCGCTCAAGCCGGTCAATGAGCTGGTGAAGGAATACGACCAAACTGTCGGTCGAGGCGCGCAGCTCATGCTCGGACTTGCGCCCGATGATACCGGACACCTGCCCGCCGCTGATGTCGCGCGATTGAAAGAATTCGGTGAGCGTCTTCACCAGATCTACGGGAACAACCTGGCAGCGCACGGCAAGTATAAGCCTGATACGGCAGCGGCCTTTGATGGCGATCCGAATTCATATTGGCAGGCGCCGGTGCCGTCCACTGGAAACGTCACGCCTGCAGTCCTAACCGTGGAATTCGCGCAGCCTGTCACCTTCGATCGCACGCTAATCATGGAGCGATTGAATGAAGGCCAGCACGTCACTGCTTACCGCGTCGAAGTAGAAGAACATGGTGAGTGGCGCCAGGTGGTGCAGGCGCAGGCCATCGGCCACAAGAAGATCGACATCTTTCCCGCTGTCACTGCGACCGCTGTGCGCCTGGTTCTGCTGGATAGCAACGGTCCCGTAGGGATTCGAGAATTCCAGGTATACGACGGTAGCGCAGACTACTGATCACCTTCGAGGAAGAGAGAAACACAATGTCTACCAGCACTTCACAACGGCAATATGCGCACCACATGCTGCGCGAGATCTATGAACAGCCAACCTCACTGACTACGGCGCTCGGCCACTATGTTCGGGGCGGCGCGCTCGATGAAGCGTCGTTCACGCCTGTCTATCAGTGGTTCCGCGATCATCACCAGATCGTCTTTTCGGCCTCCGGGTCCAGCCGCCACGCATCGCTGGCTGGCGAAATCATGATTGAGGATGTCAGCGGTATGCCCGTTGATGTCGAGTACGCGAGCGAATATGTCTACCGGGAGATCAACACGCTGACCAACCCGGGGATCATCGTGGTCTCACAATCCGGTGAGACGGCCGATACCCTGGCTGCGCTGCGCGAAGCGAATCGCCGCCGCCACGGAACCATCGCGGTTACGAATGTCGAGAACTCCACAATGGCGCGCGAGGCGGAGATCAGCCTGCCGACCTGGGCTGGCCGTGAGCTGGCCGTCCCGGCAACCAAAAGCTTCACCGCCCAGCTGCTGGTACTCAACCTCATCGCGCTTGCCTCCGGCGTCGCACTGGAAACGCTCTCCGGTGAGACGCTGGTTGCCCATTTCAAAGAGCTCGCGGCGTTGCCGGCGCTCATTGCGGGCCAGCTCGATGCGTGGGAGAGTCAGATGGAGCAGATCGCCAGGGCACTTCGCGAAGTGGAGACCTATCTCTTTCTTGGCCGCGGCATCCATTACGCTATCGCGCGTGAGGGCGCACTCAAGCTCAAAGAGTCAGCCTACCTGCAGGCAGAGGGCTATCCGTCAGGCGAGCTCAAGCACGGCCCGAACGCTCTCGTCGGGGCGAACGCAGCCATTGTCGCCATTGCAACCGTCGATCGCACCGAGCCGGGTTCCGTCATTCGCTACGAGAAGAGCGTGCAACTGCTGCACGACCTGAAGAAGCAGGGCGCAGCGGTGGTCGCGCTCGGCAACGCCGGCGACGATCAGGTCGCCAGCGCTGCTACGCATTTCGTGCCGATCGCGCCCACACGCGAACATCTGCTGCCTATCACCGAGGTGATCCCGCTGCAGTTCTTCGCATACTTCTGCGCTGTACAGCGGGGTATCGACGTCGATCGGCCTCGCAACCTGACCAAAGCCGTGCTGGCGGAGTGACTGCTACTTCTCCGCCGCCACCAGCTTCTTCAGCGAATCGAGGAACGTAAAGCGGACCAGCGCTGCCGGCTTCGCGGCATCGGCGATCACTGCAAGTTGGCTCTGCGGATCGCTCGTCGCCAGTTTCGGGCCGCTATAGGCACTGTTGGTCGGGTCAAGGTTAAGCAGCGCCTGCAAACCAATCTTGCCCAATTCACCGAGTTGTGTCGCGCGGATGGCAGCATCGCTCATTCGAGGATTCTGCTGCATCTGGCTCGCAAGCAAGGGCGAGATCTCCTGCCACTCCATAAAGCGTCGCGTCAGCCTTGCTTCCGCGACCGTGCTGTCTGCAGTCTTGTTCAGAACCGCATCCACATCCTGCGCAATCTCAAAGCGCGACGGCGGATCGGGAACCACCGTATCCACTAGCCGGTCTAGCGGCGTGTGACTATCCGTGTGTTGTGTCTCGGAGCGCTCGCCGAAGCTCACTGGCTCAAGTACGCCCGCAAGCGTTGTCAACGAGGTCGGGTTCAACTGTCCGCTGATGCTGCGCCGCATCATCGCCGGCCCGGTGATGTGCTTCAAACCCGCCTGTTCCAGTTCGATGGAGATGCCGGGGAGCCGCCGGTACATCGAAACAACATCGCGGTCCGATTGCGGCGACCAGAAACGTTCCGCCATCACAGCTGTGCGCGGCCAGATGCGTGAGTCGATGGTGAACTCGTTGAGCTGCTCGGCCCACATGCACACCTCGCCGCCGAGAATCAGCTTTTGCTGCTCGGGTGTCAGAGTCGTGTCGGCCGGAATCGGATCCGCCAGGTAGTGCGTCTCGTTGCTCTTCATGCCATCCAGGTAGTAGGGCGCGGAAAGAATGCCGGTATATCCCTGGCGCGCGCCGGCGGCTAGCGAGTCCACGCCACGCCATGACTGCACCATCACATTCTTCGGCAGCCCTGGCACCAGCACCTCGTCCCACCCGACTGGCTTTTTGCCGTGCTTCTCCACGATGCGCACGACGCGCTGACTGAAGTAGGTCTGCAACTGCGATGGCTTCTCAAATCCTTTGCGCTTCATGAAGCTCGCGATGCGCGGATTCGAGGTCCACACCTCGCCGTTCACCTCATCGCCGCCGATATGGAAGTAGGCGTCCGGAAAGATCTTGGTCATCTCGCCGATGAAACGATTGAGGAAGACGTATGTGCTTTCGCGCGTCGGATCCAGCGCCTCATCGTGTATTCCTGCGACATCGGGCAGATGGAACGGTCCCTTGGAACTGCCGATCTGCGGATAGCCCACCATCCAACTCACACTATGACCGGGTATATCGAACTCCGGCACTACGCGAATACCGCGCTCGCGCGCATAGGCAACAACCTCGCGCATCTGTTCC
>DASZGZ010000188.1:0-4035 GCA_035938355.1 Acidobacteriaceae bacterium | reverse complement strand
AGTGGGCTTGCCGCGATGGAAAGCGCATCGTGCCTACATCGAGGCGCAGGCGCAACAGCAGCGGGTGCAGGAGCAAAAGCGGGAGTTGGCGCGCGACAACACGCTGCTGGATGAGGTGGACCAGGATGTCTCACAGGTGGTTCCAGAGGCGATGCAGCCGCTGTCGTGGAATGCGGCGAACAACACCGCTGCAGGAACGACAGACGCCGCAGCTTCACGGCAATAGTTTCTGTATCGAAGAACTTTGAAAATTATGCAGGGGAGAAGGAGCATGATGAGGCAAATACTGAAGAAGCGCGTCATCCATTCCGCGACCGCCGCAGCACTGCTGCTGGGTGGGCTGCCGCTGATAGCGCAGGAGACGGCGATGAATGCGCCGCCCCCACCACCCATGGCGATGCAGGGTCCAGGTATGGATGGCGTTGCGGACAACGGACCGATGGCGCCGCACCGCCCTCCGATGGAACATGCCTTCCGCATGGGGCCGCGCGGCCGGTGGTGGGACAATCCAGAGGTTGCACAGAAGGTGGGATTGAGTGCTGATCAGCAGAAGAAGATGGATGAGATCTTTCTGCAGAGCCGGCTGAAGCTCATTGATGAACACGCGGCCGTCGAAAAAGAAGAAGCGATCCTGGAGCCTTTGTTGTCGGCGGAACAGCCGGACGAGTCGCGCATCCTGGCGCAGATCGACAAGGTCGCGCAATCGCGCGCTGAGTTGGAGAAGGCAAACGCGCGGATGCTGCTTGGACTGCGCGGCGTACTGACTACAGCGCAGTGGAAGACGCTGCAGACGCTGGGAGAGGAGAGGCGTCAGGATCGCCGCGGTGGTCCGGATGGCCCACGCGGACCGCGGGGCCGGCGCGCACCCGATGGATCGCCGGATGGAAACGGCGGATCTGCTGCGCCAGCCCCAGGCGCCCCGCCTGCACCGAGCGGCGGTGGCGATTCACAATAATCCGTAGCGGAACGCATTCGCGGAGATCGTGTTCATCGCGCTCTCCGCGTTTCTTTGCTTATTAGCGGCAGGGAGCAGGTAGGATAGGAAGTCCTGCAATCTCCCCTTGCGAGTTCGAGATGCGTCTCTACT
The DNA here is from genome assembly GCA_035938355.1 of Acidobacteriaceae bacterium. Taxonomy (GTDB): domain Bacteria; phylum Acidobacteriota; class Terriglobia; order Terriglobales; family Acidobacteriaceae; genus KBS-83. Next base: position 2,948 of record DASZGZ010000188.1, on the reverse strand, counting down.
TGTGTGCCGCGCTGCTGGTTCCCGTTGTTTCGACCTGCTCGCTTCATTCGCAGACGTTGCCGCCGCGGCGTCCAATGACATTCGAAGACATGCAGCACATGCGGCGGCTCGACGATTTGTCGCTGTCCCCGGACGGGCATTGGGTTCTGTTCGCGGTTACGGATGTGGATCTGCAGCAGAATCGTAAGACTTCGCATCTGTGGGTGGTGCCGACTGGCATGGGCTCGAAGCCCTTGGAAGAAAAGCCCGTCACGGCCGCGCTCGCCGGTGAGGCGCATGGACGTTTCTCTCCAGATGGCGCACAGATTCTCTTTCAGAGCTCGCGCGATGGCGAACAACAGGTGTACATCGCGAGCTTCGATCCCCATAGTGGCACGCTGGGCGATGCAGAGCAGGTGACGCACGCCGCGATGGGCGCTGACGGGGCAATGTGGTCGCCGGATGGGAAGAGCATTCTCTACACGTCCTCCGTGTATCCGGGATGCGGTGCTGGACCGGATCAAGAGAGCTGCAACCTTGAGCGCGCAAAGGCGGAGAAGGAGAGCAAAGTAAAGGCGCAGGTCTTTACGCACCTGCTTTACCGGCACTGGAATGCATTCACCGGAGAAAGGCGATCTCATCTCTTTCTGCAGCCGGTGAGCGGCGGCCCGGCGCGCGACCTGAATCCTGGAGACGAACACGAGGTGCCTCCATTCTCGCTCGGCGGTCCGGATGCGTATGCGTTCTCGCCGGATGACACAGAGCTGACATTCGAGGAAAATACCGATCCGATGCCGGCGATCTCCACGCATGTGGACCTGTGGACGCTGGACCTGACGAATCCGGCAGCCAAACCGGTGAAGATTTCAACCAGCGCCGGAGGCAACTTCAGTCCGGCTTACTCGCCCGATGGCAAGTACATCGCGTGGCGATCGCAGGCGCGCGCGGGTTATGAAAGCGACCGCTTCCGGCTCGCTCTCTACAGCCGTGCAACGAAGAAGATTATGTTGCCAATGGACGATTTCGATCGCTGGGTCGATCAATTTGTGTGGGCGCCGGATTCGCAAAGCATCTATTTCACCGCCGGCGACGAGGGTGAGGAGCCAATCTTCCAACTGGATCTCGCGTCTGGCGAGCGCAGCTATATTGCACGGCGGGGCGAGTACGGCGACCTGCACGTGACTCCGGACAATACGCACATGGTGGCCAGTCGCACCACCGTGCGGCGACCAGCAGAAGTGACATTGCTGAATCTCACGGAAGAATCGGTGCCAAAAACGGATCGGTCAGCCAGGCCGCCTGCGCTTCACCTGCGTGGTACAAGTGCGAGGCGCGCCCCATTGGCTGAACCATCTGACGTGACGGAGCAACCGTTGACACGGCTGAACCGCACGCTACTGGCGCAATTGGATATTCCGGATATGGAGCACTACTGGTTTCGAGGGGCAGGCGGCGTCCGGGTGGAAGGCTTCATGATCCGGCCACCTGGCTTCGATCCGGACAAAAAGTATCCGGTGAAGTTTCTTATGCATGGCGGACCCCAGGGCGCATGGGGCGACAGCTGGAGCTATCGCTGGAATGCGGAGTTGTTTGCGGCGAATGACTATGTCGTGGTGATGGTGAACCCGCGAGGGTCGACAGGGTATGGGCAAGCCTTCGTTGACGGTGTGAATGGGGACTGGGGCGGGCGTCCGTACACCGATCTGATGCGTGGGCTGGACGCGGCGGAGACCCAGTTCCCTTTCCTCGACAAGACGCGCGAATGCGCACTGGGCGCGAGCTACGGCGGGTACATGGCGGACTGGATCCTCGGACATACGGACCGCTTCCGCTGCGTCGTTTCGCATGACGGCATGTTTAATCCCGAGTCCGCGTATGGGACGAGCGACGAGCTGTGGTTCAACGAGTGGGAGTTCCGCGGGACGCCCTGGAGCAATCGGCTGATGTACCGCAGATGGTCTCCGATGTTATTTGCAACACGGTTTAAGACGCCGACGCTGGTCGTCCACAGCCAACTGGACTACCGTCTGGATGTGAGCGAGGGCATGCAACTCTTCACGACACTGCAACGGCTGGGCGTACCGTCGGAGATGCTGTACTTTCCCGACGAAGGCCACTGGGTGCTGAAACCGCAGAACTCTCAGCTTTGGTACAAGACGGTGAATGCATGGTGTGACCGCTGGACACAATCCTCCGCCAGCACCAGAAAGTGACACGATGGGCTGGGGCCAACGACCGAAGAAGCCGCGCGAGCCTTTGACAGAGTCGGCCTTGTTTGACTATGCGACCGCCTCACTCGCCCGGCGCGCACAGACGGTCGCGGAACTGAAGCGTAAGCTGCGCACCCGAGTCGAGCCCGGCGAAACGGGCGAGCAGAAGATTGCTGGCGTAGTGACGAAGTTGAAAGACTATCGCTTTCTGAATGACGCCAGCTTTGCCGCAGACTACACGAAGCTGCGCCAGGAAAATGACAAGCTGGGACGGCGCCGGGTACAGCAGGGGCTGATGCAAAAGGGTGTGCATCCGGAGCTGGTGACGTCGACGCTGGAAGCGGCCTACGAGAATGTGAACGAAGAGCGTCTGGCGCGCGACTACATCGAGCGAAAGCGCATGGCGCAGCCGAAGGACAAAAAGGAGGCGGCGCGTACTATGCGACGGCTGATTGCCGCCGGGTTTGCTCCGCCGACCGTCTTCAAGGTGCTGCGCAAGTGGGTGCCAGATGAAGCGTCGCTGGACGGGCTGGATGTAGCGGATGCTGACGATGCGTTGTGATGGGACCTGTCACTTCAAAAGTGGAAGATCAGATCGGATGCGACGGTGAACTGCGAGTGAGTGCGGCCGCCATCATAGGCTGGCTGGTCGTATGCGTGTTCGAACCGGACTTCGGGACGGATCTGCACGGTGCTTCCGATCCACTTGGTCAGACTTAGTGTGTTCTCTGAGTACTTCGTTGTGTAGCCTGTGCGCTG
>DASZGZ010000187.1:0-4614 GCA_035938355.1 Acidobacteriaceae bacterium | reverse complement strand
CTTCAGCGCTGGCTCTTGCGCCCCTCCGCAACGTCTTTGTTGAAGCTGGCTGAGGCGCCGCGCGGCACGCTCAGCGATTTCCAATTCGCCGACTGCAGATGCTTCGCGAGAAAGATAATCTGTCCCAGGTGGCAGCTGTAGTGAGCGATCTGTCGATTGATTGCCTGCAGAACAGAGTGGCGCTCGCCGCGAATGAAGGTCTCGCGCGAGAGGTCCGCATCCGTGAGCCGGTCGAGCGCAGCAAACACGCACGCCCAGCCCGCGTCCCACAGCGCCATCACTTCGGCGCGCGTGGCTGGCGGCGCTTCGAACTCGCTGTCGCGGTTACGATCCGGCTTCTCGCCGTCGGCCTCGGGAAAGCCGGTCCAGCGCGAGCGCATGTTTCCCGTCATGTGCTTCACAATTTGTGCGATGGAGTTCATCTCCGGGTCGAGCACGGCGGTCAGATCTGCGTCGGAGACCTGCGCCATTGCGGCTTCGCCCTGCCGTTTGTACATGGCAAAGAGCGGGCGGACATCTTCGAGGTAGCTGGTGGTGAATTGGAGAGCCATGCAAGAGGATGTACCATGCCGCACATGCCCTCGGCCACTCTGTCCTTCTTCATTGCTTCGCTTTTCTTCACCACCTTCGCGTTCTCCCAAACATCTGCGCAGAACGCACTCCGGTCCCAGGTAGATCAGATTGCCTCGCAGCATCACGGGCAGGTCTCCGTCTACGCCAAGGACCTGAAGACTGGGCAGACCATTGCGCTGAAGGCCGATGAGCCGGTGCAGACGGCGAGCGTGATCAAGCTCGCAATTCTGTACGAAGCGATGGAGCAGGTACGGGCAGGCAAGGCGCACTGGGACGATAAGGTGACGCTGACGAAGGAGAACCAAACAAGTGGCTCCGGCGTGCTCGGCTTTTTTGACGCGCCGACGACGCTCACGCTTAAGGACGTGCTTTCAATGATGGTGATGGTGAGCGACAACACCGCGACGAATGTGGCCATCGACAAGATTGGGCTTGATGCGGTGAACGGCGAGATGGACCGCCTGGGCCTGAAGAATACCTGGCTCTACAAGAAGATAGGCAAGCCAGCATCCGGTCCGATGCCGGCAGACCAGAAGAAGTTCGGCCTGGGCAAGACGACAGCACGCGAGATGGCCACATTGATGGAACGCATCGTGACCTGCCGGCTCGGGGACGGCAATGCTCCGCCAACAGATCCTGATCGCGCGATCTGCGGCGTTGCGCTGCACATGCTGCGCTCGCAGTTTTACCGTGACGGCGCGCCGCGCTATCTGGAGCCAATCGACAGTTCGGAAGAGGGATCGGCGATTGCGAATAAGACCGGGGCACTCGATGCGGTGCGCAATGATGTCGACGCTGTTGCGACGAAGAACGGACTGCTGATCCTGTCCATCTTCACCTGGGACAACAAAGACCAGAGCTGGACCGACGACAACGAGGCCTACCTGACGACAGCGAAGATCTCGAAGGCGATTGTCGATGCGTGGGCGCCGGAGGGACTGGATGTAAAAGCCTTCGAGCTGTCCACTTCAAAGTAGTATTTCAATGAAAGACCGATACATTCGAGCCAGCATGGCGTGCGGAGAAGCAAAGTGCAATTTATCCTCGGTGTCCTCCTCTTCGTAGTCGTTATTGGTCTGATGGATGCGCGGTTGCCCTGGCCAGGTCCTCGCTCGAGAACAGGCTGGTCATGATCGCAGGTCATTTCGGTTTTGCCGCAATTGTGAAGTCACATGAACGACGGACACCGCTCTGGGCGCTGATGCTTGCGACCGTCTGGTTGGACATTATCTTTGTTCCGCTGCTGTTGGAGCAGATCGAGACGTTCGAGCCTGTGCCCGGCACGCATGGTGCATATGGCACAGGCATCATCCATGCGAACTACACGCACTCGCTCCTTGGCGCTCTACTTCTCTCCGCCATTCTGGGTGCGGCATTCCTCTGGCGCTGGAACCAGCGAAGCTGCATTGTCGTTGCTCTGGTTGCGTTTTCACACTGGGTGCTCGATCTCTTTGTGCACCGTGCCGATATGCCGATCCTTCCGGGCAACGCGGGACATTTGCCGATGCTGGGCTTCGGCCTGTGGCGATATCCGTGGGCTGTCGCCGCCGCGGAATGCGCGCTGGTGGTGGTAGGCGCGTGGCTTTATTGGCGCGCTGCGCGCTCAGTCACAATTGCCGCGGGCGTCGGCAAACGACGCGCGGATCTTGTCAGCGTCCTGATCCTGATCGGCGGCATCGCCGTTCTCGCGCTCGACGTCACCGGCTAGCCATCGGCCGTTTGGTTCATCCCACTGTCTCGACCGGCTTATCTGGCTGCTGGTTATAGATCTCTTCCACGCGTGCGAGCGTATCGATCTCATCGACCGGCTTGTCATCACGGATGCGCATGATGCGGGGGAAGCGCATGGCAAAGCCGCTGGCATGGCGGTCGGAGCGCATCAGGTTGTTGAAGGCGACCTCGAGCACGATGGTGGGCTCGACGGTGCGCCAACCCCCGAAGTCCTCGATGGTGTGCTCGTGGAAGTACTGCGAGAGATAGGCGATCTCTCGATCGGTGAGGCCGGAGTAGGCCTTGCCGACGTTTTTCAGAACATCTCCATCCAGCACGGCAAATGTGTAGTCACTGAGGGTGCCGGCGCGCTTTCCGTGTCCATACTCGGCGGAGGTGACGACGACATCGAGCGTGGCCAGCTCGCGTTTGAGCTTGAGCCATGCGAGGCCGCGCCGGCCCGGCTGGTAGAGACTCGCTGCCGCCTTCAGCATCACGCCCTCATTGCCGCGCGCCCGCGCATCGACGTATGCCTGCTCCAGTTGCTCGGCACTTGATAGCTGCGTGAAGGATGCGAGAACGAGACGGGCGAAGGCATTCGTGCTCGACTGTGGAACAGTGTTGGTCTCGGCGAAGAGAGACCCTTGATTGCTTGAAGTTTCTGATCTGCTGGGAGTGCTGCTGACTACCGTGTAAGGCAGTTGCGCGGCACAGACCTCTTCCAGTGAGGTCCGGCGTATGGCAAGCGGCTCTTCCAACAGGAGCGAGTCGCGGCGGTAGAGCAGATCGAAGGCCATGAAGACCACTGGAGTCTGCTCACGCATGGCTGGCGTGACGCGTTTTCGGCCGATGCGGTTCTGCAAGGAAGAGAATGGCAAGGCTCGTTGTTCTGTTGCGGCGGGATCGATGTTCCAGGCCAGAATCTCTCCGTCGAGGATCAACGGTTCGGTGATCATCGCGAAGGCCTCTGTCAACTCGGGAAAGCTGTGGGTCATGTCGTCGCGGCTGCGGGAGAAGAGCGCGACCCGTCCGGGCTGCGACGGATCGCCGCAGTGGAGCTGACAGCGGATGCCATCGAACTTGTCCTGAATGTGTGCCAGCGTCAGCGCTGGCTGAACGTGTGCCGGTTTTAGCGCTGGCTGCACATGGGCTTCGACGAGCGGGTTGGGCGGCGCTTCGCTTTCGCTTGTGCCTTCAGTTTCCGGTGCGGGTTTTACGCCGCCCTCGCCCTTCTGCTCCGCGCGCACCTCTTCGGCGAAGCGCGCGATGGCTTGCTCCACCGAATCGACCGGAGTAGCCAGCATGAAGCCGAGCGGATGAAAGAGCCGCATCCGCGCCTCATCCAGACGGTCCGCATCGGCCAATCGCATCACTGCGCTCAAATCGCCGAGCAACATGACAGCGCGGCGCACCGCGGGCAGCTCGCGCTCCGTCGCAACCGCGATGGCTTCTTCCACCTGCGCCTGTTTTACGCCGATGCGCATATCGCCGAGCATCAGTTTGATCAGATACTTCGCCTCGAGCGGTGTTGCACGCTGGAGCAGATCCCGCAGGAGCGCCTGACGGCGCTCCGTAGTGCGCTCGGCGCCGCGCGCGGCCGCCATTTGCGCAAAGCTCTCGGCAACATCCTCGATGCTGAGGGTCGCCGGTACCAGATCCTCACGTGCCGATAGCAGATCGAAGGCTGCTGCGCCGAGGTCACCGTGCCGGCGATACGCCTCGTGCATGGCGGTGTCGCTTGCCTGGGTGAGCTCCTTCACCGCCTGCCACAGGCTGGCGCCGCCGACATTGAGCTGGCGCCCGTCGGCTTCGGGGAAGGATGTCCCGGCGAGATAGAGGGCGGCGTACGCAGCGGCCTCGACGGGCACTTCGCGCAGGTAATCAGCCATCCACGCGCGCTTTTCCAGCTTCTTCGTTGTCCCGGCCAGGCGCTCACAGAGCTCAGCCCACGGTTCAAGTTCTGTCATGCGATACATTCCATAGGGAGATTAGCCAACGTTGTAGATGCATCCTCGGCAGGTCCGCGATACTCTAATAGCAGCGATGTTGCGCCTTATCCATTTTCCCGGCACTCTTCTCTAGCGGCTCCCGCCGCCATTGTCCGCCTGCGCCTTCGCTTACCCCAAGATTTGAACGACATGCCGGCCTTTGATGGCCGAGGAGTTCCCCGATGTTTGAACGCCTGGAACAGATAGCCGCCCGCTACGAACAGCTGGGCCGCGAGATGGCCTCTGACGAGGTTGTCAACGATCACGAGCGCTACCAGAAGGTGGCGAAGCAGCACCGCGATCTCGAACCGGTGGTCGAGACTTTCCGCGACTATCAGCGCAC
>DASZGZ010000186.1:0-1763 GCA_035938355.1 Acidobacteriaceae bacterium | reverse complement strand
CCTCCGCGCGGGAAAGCACGTCGTCATCGACAAGCCGGTAGCCGTCTCTTCAACCGAGGCTGCTTCCCTCTTCCCCGTTTGCCGCGAGACCGGCCGCCGCGTCTTCGTCTATCACAATCGCCGCTGGGATGGTGACTTCCTCACCGTGCAGCAGTTGCTTGAACAAAACGCAAGAGCTGACGGAAACCTCGGCACCGTGCGCACCTTCGAGTCGCACTTCGACCGCTTCCGCCCCACGCCCAAAACAGGTGCGTGGCGCGAAGCCGTAGGCCACGGCAACGGCATCCTGCTCGATCTCGGCTCCCATCTCGGAGACCAGGCGCTTGTCCTCTTCGGCCTGCCAACAGCCGTCTGGGGCGATGTGCGCTCCGAGCGCGACGGCTCCGCTGTCGATGACGCCTTCGATCTGCGCCTCTACTATCCCCAGCTCACGGTGTGGCTGCGCTCCACATCGCTCTCGCCGCTGCCTGCCATTCGCTTCCTCGTGGAAGGCACGCGCGGCAGCTACCGCAAGGACAGCCTCGACCCGCAGGAAGATGCGCTCCGCGCCGGCGACCTCTTCAAGACCAGGCCCTGGGGCATGGATCCGGAAGACAAATGGGGCGCCATCACCACACTCGACGCAAGCGGCGCGACAGAACACACGAAGGTCCCCACGCTGGCCGGCGATTACCGCCACTTCTACGCCAACGTGCGCGACACCTTGCGGAACGAAGCGAAGCAGGCAGTCACCCTGGTCGACGCATGGCGCGTCCTTCGTCTGCTCGAGTGGGCGCGCGAGAGCAGCGAAAAGCGCGCAGCCGTCTCATGCGATTGGAGCACCGCGCCAGAGCTTTAATTCGCGTCAACATCTCGGCAGCCGCAGTGGAAAAACGCTGTTTCTCTAAGAAACAAGCCTGCTGTCATCCTGAGCGCAGCGAAGGACCTGCAGTTCCCTGCTCGCTCACAACCTCAATGTGAACGACCAAAGGGAGTGAACGCCACAATACGCGCCGCAGATGCCTACGCCTCGGACGGCGAGTCCGTCAATTCAGAATCTTGTGCAGAAACGCATAGCTGATCTTCAGGCTGTCCATCGGCGATTTGTCGCTCTCATCCTGCTCGACGTAGTAATGCTCGATGCCCAGCTTTTGCGCCAGCGTAAGCAGCGGCCGCCACGCAATGGTTCCGTTGCCCGCCTCGGTGAAGTGCTCGGCGCCATCGTCCAGCACCTGCGAGGTCGGCACATCGGCCTTGCGGTCTTTCAAGTGCAGCAGCCGCACGCGCTTGCCCAGCTGGTTCAGCAGCAGCACCGGATCGCGGCCCGCCTGCGTGATCCAGTAGACGTCCATCTCCAACCACACCAGCTCCGGGTCCGTCTCCTTCAGCAGGATGTCGTAGCCAGTTGTCCCCTTCAGGTCCTGGAACTCGTAATTGTGATTGTGAAACGCGAAACGCATGCCATGCTGCTGGCATTGCTTGCCCCACTGATTGAACGCAGCCGCTGCGCGGCGAAAGCCCTCGGGCGATCCCCACTGCGCCTTCGGCAGCATCGGACACACCATCCACTTCAAGCCTAACCGGCGCGCGTAGGGAATCTTCGCAGCGAACTCGTCGTAGTTGAAGTGGCCGCTCGGCGCGGTCAGTCCCGACCGCCGCAAGCTGCTGATCAGCTCATGCTCCGGAAGTTTATAGAGATTCCAGTAGAGCTCGACCTCTTCGTATCCGATGGCGCGAATCTGCTTCAGCAAGTCGAGAAGGTTCTTGTCCTTCACCAGACTGCG
>DASZGZ010000185.1:0-8685 GCA_035938355.1 Acidobacteriaceae bacterium | reverse complement strand
CCACACGCGATGCAGCAGGACAGAATCCAGACGGCGCGTCCACAGCGGGGATGCCGGAGCCTTGTACTTGGTTCGGCTGCTGACTTGAGACGCCCATCGGCGGCACTCGCCGGGATTCTGCAATACCGGCAGCTCGATAGGGAGGACAGGCAACGTCCGTGCCATTTCGGGATGCGCGCTGCCGTGCTGTTGCAGGAAGCGCTCAATGGCCTCGAGGCCGGTGCCCCGCGCGGCGCTGATAAGGGCAACCGGACGGCCTAACTCCTGGGCCAAGGCCAGCGGGTCTACAACCCCTCCGCGCGATTCCATCAGGTCCGCCATATTCAGCAGCACCATGGTGGGCAGGCCAAGGGCGAGGATCGGCCCGGCCAGCATAAGCTGGCGGCTCAGGTTGAGGGCATCGAGCACGATGAGGACGGCATCGGGACGCGGCGTGCCCGGCATCTCGCCCTTCAGTACATCCGCGGCAACACGTGCATCTTCGGAGTAGCCGGCAAGACTGTAGATACCGGGCAGGTCAATCAGCGTGAGGTCGTGGCGGCGGATGCCGCTCATGCGGCCCGAGCGTTGCTCCACCGTCACTCCGGGATAGTTGGCGACCTTCTGGCGCAGGCCGGTGAGCCGGTTGAAAAGTGTGGATTTGCCACTGTTCGGCGGTCCGATGAGCGCAATGGTGCGAAAACGGCTTCGCGGCTGGCCTGGCTTGAGGGGCGGCTCCTCGAGGACGGCGACGGGCGGAGACGGCGCGTGACAGCTCATCGCTGACCTTGGCGCCGCACGTGAATGTGGCGGGCGGTCTCGCGACGTAGCGCGATCTCGGCGCCTTCGACACGGTATACGGTGGGGTCGCCGGCCGGGGCTCGGCGCAGCACATCGATGGTGGCGTCAGGGAGAAAGCCAAGATGCATCAGGTGATCGAGAACGTCGTGGGGCAATTCCAGCGAATCCACCACAGCCGACTCACCCACCTCGACCTCACTCAGAGCCATCACCTGCACCTCGAGCACTTCTCGACCACATTTGTGGATATCTCGCTAAGGGCCATCACGTTCCCAAAGGGCGACCGATGCGGTCGCATATATGCGACTATAACTGGATTAGCGGGAAAGTCCAAGTCAGAGATGACCGAAGTCCGGTTTAGGTCGCGAGACGAACCAATTGCTCCACTGGCTCGCGGGGACCGAGGATGGAAACGTCAGGCAGCACGCCGTGCGCCATCGCTACCTCGTCGCAGCGGCTCAGTCGGGGACAGACCTGGCAATCCTTGTAGATCTTGTCGGGTAGGGCAGCGCGGTCCTCGACGACGAAGAAGCCGGCGCTCTGAAAGAACTCGGGGATGCGGGTGAAGAGGCAGACGCAGCCCACCCCGTGCTGCTCCGCTTCTTCAAGCAGCGCCTGCAGCAGGTCCTGGCCGCGGCCGCATCCCTTCCACTCCGGGCGCACCACGATGGAGCGCACCTCGGCAAGATGTGGCCCATAGAGATGCAGCGCACCGCAACCCTGAAACTCGCTGCTGTTGGATTCCGCAACGGTGAAGTCGCGGATGTTCTCGCAGATCTCTGCGAAAGGACGGCTCAAGAGCGTGCCGTCGCCGGAGAGGCTGTTGACCAGCGCGTGGACTTTTTCCGCGTCCTGGAGGCGGGCTTTACGAACGGGCACCGGCGACCTCCAATTCCGGAAGAGCGGATGCGGCAGTCAAACGGGCTTTCGCGCTTGCGAGAGCTTCATGAACTCGCGCGCGCGCGGTGCCACCGATCACATCGTGACAATCGACGGTAGCGGCAAGCGTGATGCTGGAGTAAAAGTCTTCCGCAAAGGCAGGAGAAAGCTTGCGTAGCTCTTCGAGCGTGAGTCCGTCGAGTTCGCATCCCTTATCGAGCGCGAGCCGGACCGCCTCGCCGATGATGTGGTGCGCGCGGCGAAAGGGAATGCCGCGATGGGAAAGATACGTGGCGGCAGCCATGGCGTTGAGGAATCCGTTTTGTGCTGCACTATCCATGCGTTCCAGGCGAAAGCTCAACTTCTGCGTGAAGGATGAGAGGAGCTCCAACACAGGCAGCATGCCGTTTACGGATTCGAAAAGCGCAGGCTGCATCTCCTGCAGATCCTTGTTATAGGCCAGTGGCAGACCCTTCAAGAGCGTCGTCACTGCTGCAACGGCACCATGAATGCGGCCGGTGCGCCCGCGGACAAGCTCCGTCAGGTCCGGATTCATCTTCTGCGGCATGGCGCTGGAGCCGGTGGAGAAGCTCTCCGGCAGCGTAACAAAGCCGAATTCGGCGGTCGCAAAGAGCGTGATCTCCTCGGCAAAGCGGCTGGTGTGCAGCGCGATAGTGGAGAGCGTCTGCAGAAACTCTACGAGAAAATCGCGATCGCTGGTCGCGTCCATGCTGTTGGCTGTGGGCGCGATGAAGCCAAGCTCGCGCGCAGCGATGGTGCGGTCAAGCGCAAGCGTCGCGCCGGCAATGGCGCCAGAGCCGAGCGGGCAGTAGTTCAACCGCGCTGTGAGATCGGAGAGGCGGCTGATGTCGCGCTCGATCATTGCGACATACGCAAGCAGCCAGTGCGCGACCAGCACCGGCTCCGCGCGCTGAAGATGGGTGTAGGCGGGCATGATGGCGTCGCCTGCGTTTTCCGCTCGCTCGATCAAAGCGAGAGCCCACTCGCGCAATAACAGTTGCGCCTTCGTTGCCTGCTCGCGCACATAGAGCCGCAGGTCGGTTGCAATCTGTTCATTGCGGCTGCGGCCAGTATGGAGCTTGAGAGCCAGCTCACCGATGTGCTCGGTGAGTTCGAGCTCGACAAAATGATGCACATCCTCTGCCCGCGAATCCGATGCGAGCGAACTGCGGCGCGGGCCGTCCCAGCAGTCTTTGTGCACGGCATCCAGGCCGTCGCGCACCTGCGCGCACTCCGCCGTGGTCAGGATGCCGGCGGCAGCGAGCACGCTTGCATGCGCCTTGCTGGCAGCAATCTCTTCGGGGAGAAGCTGCCAGTCAAAGCCGAAGGACCGCTGCCACTCCTCGAAGCGCGCATTGAGCGGCTCGCGAAAGCGGCCAGACCACATCTTCACTTCACAACCTCTTTCTGCTTCTGGAGCAGCCGCGCCCGGGTGCGGGCAGGCAGCCCGAGTATCTGGATGAAGCCCTTGGCGTCCTTCTGATCGTAGCTCTCGCCCATGGTGAAAGACGAGAGGTCAGTCGAGTAGAGGGACAGAGCAGAGGCGCGGCTGACGATGTTCAGGTTGCCCTTGTAGAGCGAGAGTGTGACAGTTCCGGTGACGTTCTTCTGTGTCTTCTGGACAAAGGCATCGAAGGCTTCGCGCAGCGGCGTGAACCACAGGCCGTTGTAGACCAGGTCGGCATAGCGCAGTGCGATGTGCTGCTTGTGGTGCGAGAGGTCGCGGTCCAGCGTCAGGGCCTCCAACTCACGGTGCGCGGCGACGATCAGTGTGCCGCCGGGGGTCTCGTAGCAGCCACGGCTCTTGATGCCGACGAAACGGTTCTCCACCAAGTCGATGCGGCCGATTGCATTGCGCGCGCCTATCTCATTCAGCAACTCGACCAGTTGCACGGGCGGCATCTTCATGCCGTCGACGGAGACAGGGATACCCTGTTCGAAGCCGATGGTTACCTGCTCCTCGCGATCGGGTGCCTCCTGCGGCGAACGGGTCATGGTCCAGGTGGTGGCAAACGGCGCATTGCCCGCGTCCTCGAGCTCGCCGCCTTCGTGGCTCACGTGCCACAGGTTGCGGTCGCGGGAGTGGATCTTTTCGCGGCTGGCAGTGACCGAGATGCCATGTGCCTCCGCGTAATCCAGACATTCCTCGCGGCTGGTCAGCGTCCACTCACGCCACGGCGCAATCACCTTCAGCTCAGGCGCGAGCGCCTGATAGGCATGCTCGAAGCGCACCTGGTCGTTACCCTTGCCGGTGCAGCCGTGCGCAACCGCGCTGGCGCCTTCGGCGAGTGCGACTTCCACCTGGTGCTTCGCAATCACCGGACGGGCAATCGAGGTGCCGAGCAGGTACTTGTTCTCATACACGGCTCCGGCCTGCACGGTAGGGAAGACGTATTCGCGCAGAAACTCATCGCGCAGATCGCGCACGACTACCTTTTTCGCACCGGTCTTCTTTGCCTTCTCGACCACGGCGTCGATGTCTTTACCCTGGCCTACATCGGCCACCATTGCGATCACATCCAGGCCGTAATTTTCGTTCAGCCAGGGAATGATGATCGAGGTGTCAAGCCCACCGGAATATGCAAGAACAACTTTGTCAGCCATGAAATTCAATCTCCTGTACGTGGCCCGCGTAGACGCGGGCGGTGTGGTTCGGCCCGCTGTTCGGCGGACATTGGTAGTGATCCTTATTGAAGAGCGACCGCGCGGCGGCGTGCGGGCTTCGGCAACTTCCGCCGCTCAGGCGTAACGGCTGCGCCGAGCAGCATCAGCAGAATCGCCTTCTGCGCGTGCATACGGTTCTCCGCCTGGTCGAAGACGATCGACTGCGGTCCGTCGAGTACCTGGTCCGTGACCTCGGCGTTTCGATGCGCAGGCAAACAGTGCATGAAGACGGCATGCTGGGCGGCGCGGGCCATCAGCGCCTCGTTCACCTGGTAGGGCTTGAAGAGCGGTGCGCGCTTGGTGGCTTCGTGCTCAAAACCCATGCTGGTGCAAACATCGGTGTAGATCGCATCCGCACCCGTCACTGCGGCCTGCGCATCCTCGATCAGTGTGAGTGAGCCGCCGATTTCGCCGAGGATGGCATTGGCCTTCGCGACGATCTCGGCCTTCGGACCATAGCCCTTGGGCGTGGCCACAACACAGTTAGCGCCGAGCAGGGCAGCGGTCAGCATAAGCGAGTGGCAGACATTGTTGCCATCGCCCACATACACAAACTTGAGCCCGCGTACCGTGCCGAAACGCTCTTCGAGCGTCATGAAGTCAGCGAGTGCCTGGCACGGATGCTCCAGATCGCTGAGCGCGTTGATGACCGGAACCGCGGCATACTGCGCCATCTCCGTGATGGTGTCGTGGGCGTAGGTGCGCAGCACAATGGCATCCGACCAGCGCTCCACGTTGCGCGAGATATCGCCCAGCGATTCCCGCTCACCCAGCGGCGACTGCGTCTGGTCGACGAAGATGGCATTGCCGCCCAACGTGTTGACGGCGGTCTCGAAGGTGAGCCGGGTGCGCAGCGATGCCTTCTCGAAGAACATGATGAGTTGCTTGGCGTCGAGTGCGTAGCGGTAGTCGCGCGGACGTGCCTTGACGGCATGCGCCAGCTTGAGCAGCGCAGCGATCTCCCCGGTGGAGAGGTCGGCGATGGAGCAGAGGTCGTTGCCGGCCAAAGACTTCGCCGCAAGCGCGAAGGAGCCAGTTGCAGCGTTGCTGTAGGGTGCGGGCTTCAGCAGAGAAGGGTTAGCGGCCAATTTGGGTGCCTCCGTGAGCGGCGCCGCTTGTAGCTGGCGCATTTTGGGCGAGGACTTCGTCAAGTGCAGCAATGGCAAGGTCGACGTGCGACTTGCCGAGGATGAAAGGCGGAAGAAAACGCAGCACCGTTTCGCTGGTGCGGTTGATGAGGATGCGCCGCTCGAACATGGCAGCGGCGACGGACTTGGCTGTATCAGCCGACCGGAGCTCGAGCGCCAGCATCAACCCCATGCCGCGTGCGCCGCCGACGATGGTGGAGTGCTGCGCAGCGAGCCGCGCAAGCTGCCCGCGAAAGTAGCTGCCGACATCCTGAATGTGCGCGAGCATGTTGTTGCGTTTCAGGGTGTCGATGACGGCGATCGCCACGGCGCACGCCAGCGGTCCGCCGCCGAAGGTAGTGCCGTGCAGGCCGGACTGCATCGCGCTCGCGACCTCCTCCGTGCACAGCATCGCGCCCAGCGGCAGGCCACCGGCGAGGGGCTTGGCCAGCGTGGTGATGTCCGGCTGGATGCCGTAGTGCTGATAGGCGCACCACTTGCCAGTGCGGCCCAGGCCTGCCTGGATCTCATCGACGATCAGCAGTGCACCGCTGGATTTGGTCAGCTCCCGCGCCGCATCGAGGAACTCCTGCGAGACGGGGCGAATGCCGCCCTCGCCCTGGATGGCTTCGAGGCAGATGCCGCAGTACTCATCCGAGAAGGCCGCGCGCAAAGCGGCGACATCGTTGAAGGGAACAAACTCGACGCCCGGCATGACCGGCATGAAGGGCTCCCGATACTTCGCCTTCTCCGTGGTTGCAACCGAGCCCATTGTCCGGCCGTGAAAGCTGTGGTCGAGTGCGAGGAACTTTGTGCCTATGCGCGTGCCCTTGCTGCGGCGCGTTCCAGCGTAGAGCCGCGCCAGCTTGAGCGCTGCCTCCCAGGCCTCGGTACCGCTGTTCGAAAAGAAGGCGCGGTCCATCCCGGTCATCTCTGTGAGCCTAGCGGCAAGCTCTGCCTGACCAGTGTGGAAGAAGAGGTTCGAGATATGCAGGAGCTTTTTGCTCTGCTCAGCAATCGCGTTGACAATCGCCGGATGCCCGTAACCCAGCGCATTCACACCGATGCCGCTCAGCAGATCGAGGTAGCGGTTGCCCTGCTCGTCGATGAGGTGCACACCTTCGCCGGCGACGAACAGGATGGGATTGCGCTCGTAGGTCTGGAGCAGCAGTTTCGCCTCTGCCGCCTGCACGGCCGGCAACTGCGCATTTGCGAGATCGAGTGACTTGACTCCGTTGCTCTGGGTCATGCGACCAGCACCTCTGTTCCGTAGGCGATCTTGGACTGCAGCAGGTCCGGCATGGAGGACGCTTCTTCAGCCGGCAGAATGCGAACACGCTTCACGCCATGAAGCAAGGCTTCGCGGCAGGCGCCAAGCTTCGGCAGCATGCCGCCGCTGATGACTGCATCGCGCGTGAGCGGTGCAATCTGATCGACGGAGAGCCAGCGCATCACCTGGCCATCCGCACCGCGCACGCCGGGAACGTCGGTGAGAAAGACCAGCGCGTCGGCATGTGCGGCAACCGCGCAGGCGGAAGCCATCTCATCTGCATTGATGTTGTAGTACTCACCGTCGAAGCCGAGAGCAAGACTGGATAGAACGGGCACCGCACCCATCTTCCAGATTGCTTCCAACCAGCGCGGATCGGAGCTGACGATCTCGCCGACGAAGCCGAGATCCGGTGCAGTCCGCTTTTTGCGCGCGCGGAAGACCAGCCCATCGCCGCCGGAGAGTCCCACGGCCGGCTGACCGTGCGCACCCAGCGATGCCACGAGATCTTTGTTGACACGGCCTGCCAGCACCATCAGCGCAGTGTCGCGGGTCTCCGCGTCCGTGATACGCAGCCCGGCAACGAACACGCTCTGCTTGCCCAGCGCCTTCAGGGTGCGAGTCAGCGCCACACCGCCGCCATGGACGACCGCGACCTGGTGACCATCACGCACCATCTCGACGATCGCCCGGGCGCAGCCGTGCAACGTCTCGGCATTCTCGAGCGCCGTACCTCCCAGCTTCACCACGTATCTCATAACAGTCCTTCCGTCTCCTGCCATCCATTCATCACGTTCAGGTTTTGGACCGCCTGTCCTGCGGCGCCCTTCAGCAGGTTGTCGAGACAACTGATGACGATCAATCGTCGGCTATCAGGAGCGAGCTCGAAGCCGAGATCGCAGAAGTTTGTGCGCACCACATGCTGGATCTGGGGCAAATGACCGGCTGAGTGTACGCGCACCATCGGGCTCTCTACATAGAACCCGCGCAGGCATCTTTCTATTTCCTCGGCCGTACGCTTTTCGACGAGCGTGACGTAACTGGTGGCGAGGATCCCGCGCGGGATCGGCAGCAGATGCGGCGCGAAGGTGATGGCATCCGGTGCGAGATTCAACTGCTCCAAAAGCTCGCCCGTGTGCCGATGCCCAAAGAGGCCGTAGGCGGAGAGATTGTCCGCCGCGTACATGAAGTGCGTCTTCGCGGTCGGCTCCTTGCCGGCACCGGAAACGCCGGACTTGGCATCGCAGATGATGCCGCGCTTGAGATCAACCCAGCCTGCAGCTACCAGTGGCTTGAGCGCGAGGATGATGGTTGTGGCATAGCAGCCGGGGTTTGCGACGAGCCGCGCCCCGGCGATGGCCGCGCGATGTAGCTCGGGCATGCCGTAGACGCTCTCGGATTGTGCCTTCGCAGCGGCCGTTGAACCCTCATCGGAGAACTTGTAGACACGGCGATGCGCGGAATGCTCGAGGCGCCAGGCGCCACTCAGGTCGATGATGCGCACGCCATGAGCAAGCCCTTCGGGTGCCAATTTGCGCGACTGGTCATGGGGCGTGGCGAGGAAGAGCGTCTTGACGCCACGGGAAGCAAGCAGATCCCAGGAGAAAGGCTCGACGCAGAGCTGTTCCGGCGATAGCCCGGCGAGCTGCGGATGAATCGCCGTGAGCGATTCGCGGGATGAGCCTTCGCGCCCCAGAAAGAGCGGGGGAGCACCGGCCAGTCGGGGATGGCGCAGCAGCAGCCGTGCGAGCTCTGCGCCCGCGTAGCCCGTCACACCCAAAACCGCCATCTGTGATTGCCCCTGTGGCATTAACCTATGAGTCCTTCCAGCCGTGCCTTCAGCGTGGTCGCGCTTTTCGCATCCGGGCAGATCACCAACACGGTGTTGTCGCCGGCAATGGTGCCCACCACCTCCGGCCATCCTTCGTCATCAATGCCGGCCGC
>DASZGZ010000184.1:0-4586 GCA_035938355.1 Acidobacteriaceae bacterium | reverse complement strand
CCGCTTTACGGTGGAGATGAAGGCGCATAAAGAGGAGCCCGCGCGTCGGCGCTTCAAGAAGGAGCCGCCACTGCTTACGCCGCTGCCGCTCGCGCAATCGCGCGCAGTGCTCGCCAGCTTTGCGCGATACCGCAACAGCCTTAGTCCGGAGCGCCGCCGCTTCCTCGACCAGTACGTGCCCGTCGATGTTGCATTCAAAGTCGTCGGCACCGGCAGCGTGGGTTTGCGCGATTATCTCGTCTACCTCGAGGGCAACGGCGAAAGCGACCCGCTCTTCTTGCAGGTAAAGGAAGAGCTCGGCTCGGCCTATGCGCCATATCTCACGGTCCATGGCGCCGCCTCCCACGCCGCGACACATCAGGGCCAGCGTGTGGTGGAAGGCCAGCATGCCATGCAGTGGCAATCCGACCCGTTTCTCGGCTGGACCACCATCGACCATCGCGATTATCTCGTCCGTCAGCTGAACGACCACAAAGCCTCAGTCGAACTTGAGGAACTGCGCGGCGGTGGCCTCGCTGAATATGCCGCCGTCTGCGGCGAGCTGCTGGCGCGTGGTCACGCGCGCTCCGGCGATGTTCACCTCATCACCGGCTATCTCGGCGGCGGCAGCAGGCAGGACAAGTTCGATGAGGCCCTGGGCGAATTCGCGGAGGCTTACGCAGACCAGACGGAAGCCGACTGGCGCGCATTGGTGACATCGCTCAAACCTGCGCCGCCGCCGAAAGGGCAGACGCCGGCGCCCGCAGCAAAATGAGAAAATAGCAGCAGGGACTTCCACTGCATGCTGCAACTCACCTCCGCCGGAAGGCGCTTCGGCCCACGCATTCTTTTTGAAGACGCGAACTGGCTCATCACGCCGGGCGAACGCACCGCGCTGGTCGGCGCGAACGGCACCGGCAAATCGACCCTTCTCAAGACCCTTGCCGGGCTCGAATCGCTGGATTACGGCACGCTGGAGCGTGCCCGCAACGCCACCGTGGGCTATCTGCCGCAGGACGGTCTCGCGCTCTCAGGACGCAGCGTCTTCGAAGAATGCCTCTCCGTCTTTGACGAGATCCGTTCTATCGAGCAGGAACTGGAGACGCTTTCTGTCAGCTTGGCTGAACTCGACCCGGCCTCAGCCGCTTACGCAGCGGCCGCCGAGCGATTTTCCAGCTTGGAGTCGCGCTTTCGTGCCCACAGCGGCTACGCATTGGATTCCCAGGTAGGCGCCGTGCTGGATGGGCTGGGTTTCAGCAAGACAGATTGGGCACGTCAGACGCAGGAGTTCTCCGGCGGCTGGCAGATGCGCATCGCGTTGGCCAAGCTGCTGCTGGCCAAGCCAAGCCTGCTGCTGCTCGATGAGCCCACCAACCATCTCGACCTTGAGACGCGCAACTGGCTCGAGGACTACCTCCACGGCTATCCCAACGGCTACATCCTCATCTCGCACGACCGCTACTTCCTCGATGTCACCGTCACCAAGATCATCGAAATATGGAACAAGGCGCTGCACGTCTATCACGGCAACTACGAGCGCTATGTAGAGCAGAAGCAGGAGCGCCGCGCGCAGCTCGAATCCGCATACCGTAATCAGCGCGAGCACATCGAGCATCTGGAAACCTTCATCAATCGCTTTCGTTATCAGGCCACCAAGGCGAAGCAGGTCCAGAGCCGCATCAAGGAACTCGACAAGATCGAGCGCATCGAGCTGCCGCAGGAAGAGCCGGTGATCCACTTCACCTTCCCGCAGCCGCCTGCCTCCGGCCGTACCGTCGTCGAAGTTCGCGACCTCGCGAAAAATTACGGTCCCAAGCAGGTGCTCGAGGGCGTCAACTTCACCATCGACCGCGGCGACCGCATCGCCCTCGTCGGAGTGAACGGCGCAGGCAAATCCACGCTGATCCGCATGCTCTCCGGCAGCGAAGGTCCGTCGACCGGCACGCTCAAGCTCGGCCACAACGTCACCGCCGAATACTTCGCGCAGGATCAGTACAAGGTGCTCAATCCCAACGCTCGCATGCTGGATGACATCAGCAGCATCGCGCCGCGCGTTCCCCAGGCGGACCTTCGCGGCCTGCTCGGTTGCTTCCTCTTCTCCGGCGACGACGCATTCAAACAGCTCGGTGTGCTTTCCGGCGGTGAGCGCAATCGCTACGCACTGGCCCGCATTCTCGTTAGCCCGGCGAACTTCCTGTTGCTCGACGAGCCCACCAACCACCTCGACCTTCGCGCCAAGGAAGTGCTGCTCGAAGCCATCCGCAACTTCAGCGGCACTGTCATCTTCGTCTCGCACGACCGCTACTTCCTCGATGCGCTCGGCACCCGCGTCTTTGAGGTTGCAGAAGGCACCGTCCACATCTATCCCGGCAACTACGAAGACTATCTGCGCCGCAAAGCCGGGCTGGCCGATCCCGTTGCCGCCGCTGCTGCAGCACAAGCGGTGTCGCTGCCTTCGGTCGAACCCGCCGAGACCAACGGTCGCCCCGTACGTCGCGTGAACCCCATCAAGCAAAAGCAGATGCGTGATCGCCTCACCTTTGTGGAAGAACAGATTCCGCGCGTCGAGAGCTCCATCGCCGAGACGGAAAAAGCGCTCGGCGAATATGTCAGCGTCGAAGAGACGCACCGCCAGAACGCTGCGCTTGAAACCCTGCGCGCCGAGCACGCCAGCCTCTCCGCCGAGTGGGAAGATCTGATGCAGCAGTTGGAGGAGCAGGCCAGCGTCTAGGCCGCCTCTCCTGCATTCTCACTCACGGAAGATCAAGAAGTCTCCCGATGACTGAATCCCACAATGCACTGCGTCTCTATTCCACGCCATGGAAAGGCGAGGCCGTCTTTGCTTGCCGCAAATGCCAGCGCAGGATGAAAAAAGGCGGCGGGCCGGCTGCGCTGAGGAAACTGAAAAAATGGTTCAAAAGGCGCATGCACGGAACGCCGGACGCGCCTCCGGTGCACCTCATCGACGTCTCGTGCCTGAAGTTGTGCCCGAAGGGCGGCGTCACGATCTTTTCCGCGCGCCAGCTTGGAAAAGAGACGCCGGCAGTGTGCATCGCGCGTTCCGAGCAAGATCTCGAAACGCTTTACTGCGAGGTCACCGCAGTCGCCTTGTTCCCGGAGAAATCAACGCTGAAGTGACGCGTCTTCCCCTGGTCGATCGTGACGTACTTCACGGTGCGGTTGCCGAGATTCTTGGAATCGGACTGCTGCAGGTTGCCCAGAGCCATCGTCGTCTGTAACTCGCTCATGCCCTGCTTCGCCGTGTGCTCGGAGACCGCCTGCCACACCTCCGGCGGCCAATGATAGAGCGTCTTCGGATCGTCGTAGAAAAAGATGTCGTCGCACGCCCAGCTGGAATTCGCGCCATCCAGCGACGCGACCGGCGCGGCAAACTCGCCGTCGCGACCGGGCTCAGTGAAGACGACAAACGCATTCTTCGGCCCGCGCGGAATGCTGCTCGCCCAGTCGGGAGGCGTGGTCACCTCCACAAAATCCTTCACCTGCAACTCCTGCGCCGGTGGCAGCCAGCCTGCCGGCTGCGTAAAGACGATGCGGCCGGTGCGATATGGATAGAAGACGAGGGTATAACCGGTCTTCATCCACACCGACTTGCCGTTGAGCACGCGCGCCGATTTCACGCTGTCGATCAGCATCTGCTTCACGAACACCAGTTGGTCGTCACTCATGGGGCGTTGTGCCAGCTTGTTCGCCACTACGCCCGGTGCATTGCGTTCGCGTTCGTAGACGATGATCCGCCACGCCGCGATCGCCAGCACCAGCAAGGTGATCGCTCCAATGATCTTCCAGTTCTTCATCGAGCCTCTTTCGACTAAATCGACTAAATCGATGGCTGTTTGGAGCCAAAGCACAGACAGTGTGATGTAGCAATCGAGGCTGAACGCAGCTGTTCCGTCAAAGAACAGCTGCACGGAACGGCTCTCACCACACTACGGTATCTGTGCTTTGGCTATGAATTGCTCCTCCGGCTGCATCAGCGATTCCGCCGACAACGCATCGGCATTCCGCAGCGTCGGGAAGAACGTCGCCCACAATCCGGTCACAATCAACGAGCCAATCCCGCCCAGGACCACGGCGCGTACCGGCCCCATCCACTGCGCGGTCAATCCGCTCTCGTATTCGCCCAGTTCGTTCGATGCGCCTACGAACAGAGAGTTGACTGCGCTGACGCGCCCGCGCATCGAAGGCGGGGTCGCCAGCTGCAGCAGGGAAGAGCGGATCACGACGCTGACCATGTCCGCCGCGCCTAGAATCACCAGCGCTGCAAGCGACAGCCAGAGGCTGCGCGAGAGCCCGAAGATGATCGTCATTACGCCGAAGATGGCAACGCAGAGAAACATCATGCGTCCGGCGCGGCGGCGGATGGGACGGAACGACAGCAGGATCGAAACGGTCAACGCGCCCATTGCCGGCGCAGCGCGCAGCACTCCCAGGCCGCGCGCGCCCGTGTGCAGTATGTTCTCCGCAAAGATCGGCATCAGCGCCACCGCACCGCCCAGCAGCACCACAAACAGATCAAGGGTCACCGATCCCAGTAGCAGCTTCGCGCGCCATACATAGCGCAGCCCGTCCAGGAGCAGGTCGAAGGT
>DASZGZ010000183.1:0-11173 GCA_035938355.1 Acidobacteriaceae bacterium | reverse complement strand
GGGGCGGTATTGGGGTTGTGCAGACGCACATGCGCGAAGACGAGCATCTGATTGATGATCTCGTCCTGACCCTCCTGGCCGGGCGTACCGGCGGAGCCGCCTGTGATCTTGGCTTGTACCGGATAGATGGCAACGCGGGCGACCTCGCCTGAGGCTACCGGCGTCTTGCGCCCGAAACGCACCCAGATGAAGACGACGAGCGATGAGATGAGGAGTGCGATGACAACGCGCAGGGCGAGGCGGCCATAATTGGTCGGCTCATCGACCTGGGCGAGATGAAATTCGCCGGAAGGGGGGGTGTCAAACGAGTCTGTCACGGTTGTGCCTGCATTCTACAGCGAAGGTATTGCGTGCCGAGGCCGGAGACCCTCTATTCCCGTGTCAAGATACGATGAAACAACGATCCCGGAGTGGGTGTAACACAAAATATGTAGCAAAGGCACGTGAGAAGCGGTTGTAGGATCGGGGTCTGCCGAGGCTATCGGTGCTACGGGTTTAGCGATTTGAACTCCAAGGTGCCCCGGATCCGCGACATTTTAGGGAAAGAAAAGCATGTTTACACGGGGAAGACCACTGCGCCTGGCCTACTTCGTCAGCCATCCCATCCAGTACCAGGCACCGCTTCTGCGGCGGATTGCCCGGGAGCCGGACATTGACCTGGAGGTCTTCTTTTCGAGCGACCATACGGTCCGCGGGTACGTCGACGAAGGCTTTGGGGTGAAGGTGGAGTGGGACGTACCGCTGCTGGAGGGATATCGATCCTCTTTTCTGCCGCGGTGGCGGGATGCGGGAAAAGAGCCGGGGTTCAGCCGGCCGCTGAATCACGGGATCTTCGATCGGCTCGCGCACGGGCGCTTCGACGCCGTCTGGAGCCATGGCTACAGCAATGCCAACAGCCTGCGGGTGATCGCGAGTGCCGCGATGCAGGGCATTCCGGTGCTGTTGCGGGCCGAGTCGACGCTGCACGACCGGGAGCGCGGACGGGCGAAGCTGGCGGCGAAGGAGGCCTTCTTTCGCATGCTGCGACCGCAGGTGAGCGCGGTGCTGGCCATCGGCGGGGCCAATGAGCGGTACTGGCGGCACTACCTGGGGGAAGAGATGGCGATCTTCCGCGTGCCATATGCGGTGGACAACGACTTCTTTCAGCGCCGGGCGGCCGAAGCCATGGCAGGGCGCGATGCTCTGCGGGCGGAGTTGGGGCTGGAGCCGGGCCGGCCGGTCATCCTGTTCGCGTCGAAGCTGCAGGAGCGCAAGCAGTGCGCGGACCTGGTGGAGGCACACCGGCTGCTCGGGGAGCCGCGGCCATACCTCCTGATCGTGGGCGATGGCGAGGAGCGGCGACGGCTGGAAGAGCAGGCGGCGGGCGATTCTTGTATCCGATTCATGGGCTTTCGCAACCAGACGGAGCTGCCACGATACTTCGATCTGTGCGACGTCTTCGTTCTGCCGTCACGGCATGAACCGTGGGGACTGGTGGTGAACGAGGTGATGAACGCGTGTCGTGCGGTGGTGGTGTCGGACGATGTCGGTTGCCAGCAGGACCTGGTGCGTGAAGGCGAGACGGGGGCGGTGTATCCGGTGGGGGATGTGGCGGCGCTGGCTCGGGCCATCGAACGGGTGCTGGCTACGCCGCAAACGGCGGCGAGGATGGGAACAGCGGCGCGAGGGCATATTGCCCGGTTCAGCTTCGAACAAGACCTGGCCGGGTTGCGAGAGGCGCTGGCGCATTGCGTTCCCGGCTTCGCGGCCGGACCTTTGCCGGACGCCGCGATCGCAGAAGGAAGCGTGACCGCTATGATGAGGCGGGATGGCGCGTAAAGCACAATACAGCGCGGCACACTACCATGCGGCGGAGTCCATCACGACGGGCAATGCGGATGCATATCTGCGGCCGGCGTTCCCGCTGGGTATTCGGATGAAGCGGCTGGCCTGGAATATCGTGTGGGCGCTTCTCTACCGGTGGTCGCCGCGGCCCTTTCACGGCTGGCGCGCGATACTGCTGCGGGCATTCGGCGCACGCATGGGACCGAACTGCCACTTCTATCCCGGCTCAAAGGTCTGGGCACCATGGAACCTGATTTGCGAGGACCAGGTAACGGCAGGGAACGGCGCGGAGATCTACAATCCTTCGCCGATGAGCTTTGGCTCGCATGCCATTTTGTCGCAAGACAGCTATTTGTGTGGCGCGACTCATGACTACGACGATCCGGACTTTCCACTGATCGCTTTCGCGATGCAGATTGGCGCTTACAGCTGGGTGTGTGCTCGCGCGTCCGTCGCCCCGGGGGCGAATGTGGGCGAGGGAGCTGTACTTGGACTGGGGTCAGTGGCGACGCGGGATCTGGAGCCATGGACAGTCTATGCAGGTGTGCCGGCGGTGAAGGTGAAGGAACGCGTGCGGCGCGAGGGTTCGCATCCTGAGGCGTTGGGCGTGTGATCTCCGTACTGATTCTGACCAGGAACGAGGAGCAGGACCTGCCGGGATGCATGGCGTCGGTGGCGTGGTCAGACGATGTGCATGTCTTCGATTCCTTCAGCACGGATGCGACGGTGTCGATAGCCGAAGGACTGGGCGCCAGAGTGGCGCAGCGGGTCTTCGACAATTACGCAAGGCACCGCAATGCTGCACTGGACCGGACACGCTTCCGCCATCCTTGGGTATTGCTGATGGATGCCGACGAGCGCTGCACTCCTGCCCTGGCGGAGGAGATCAGGCGCATCGCTGAGACGGACGATCCCGAATATGCGGCGTATCGACTGCGGCGGCGCGACTACTTCCAGAATCGATGGCTGCGGCATGCGCAGATTTCGCCCTGGTATGTGCGGCTGGTGCGCCCGGAGCTGGCCCGCTATACGCGCGAGATCAACGAGGTACTGGAGATCGCTGGGAATGTCGGCGAGCTGAAATCTCCGCTGGACCACTATCCCTTCTCGAAGGGCATCGGGCATTGGTTCCGGAAGCACGATGTGTATTCGACGATGGAGGCCCGGCTGATCGTCGAAGGAGGCGGTTTGCTTCGGCCTTCGCTGCGGACGGCGCTGTTCGGACGGGACTTTCACCACCGGCGGCTGCACCAGAAGGCGCTCTTCTACCGACTGCCGGGCAGGCCTCTGCTCAAGTGGCTCTATATGGTCTTCGTGCGCGGCGCGTTCCTCGACGGACGCCCCGGGTTGACGTATGCCCGGCTGCAGGCGATCTACGAGTACATGATCGTGCTGAAGACGCGCGAACAGCGCGAGCGGGCGGCGCTCGAGAGCTCCTCGGCCGACTAAAAAGGGTGCAGGTCTCTGCCTCTTTCGTGGTGCATGAAGTCTATTGGGGTCGCCATGGTTGCTGAGGTAGTATCGAGGCACTGGTAGGGCGTTTCCTGCGGGTGCACCCCAATTGAGGCGCGCTCAGAGGGTGAAGGCTCTAAGCCCGCATCGACTCGCTGTGCTCGCGTTCCATTCTTATGCCTGGCATGCCGAGCGCGATGCAGGCCGACGCAGTGGATGGAGCCGGGCGTGCCCGGCGAGAGTGGAAGGGACGCCGGAGAGACGCCACAGATGGTGGATGCCCCGCATCATATAGCGCCGATCGCAGTGGAGACAGAAGGTCCGCTTGGGGCCAGCTCCGCGAAGGACGGACTGTCTCTGGCGGATATCGGCCGCATCCTGCTGAAATGGAAGTGGCTGATGCTGGCCTGCCTGCTGGTCGGCATGTTGCTGGGATACATCTATTCGAAGACGCGCGTGCCTCTCTTTGAGGGCACGGCAACGATCGACCTGAATCCGTCTCAGACAAACATGGGCCTGAGCGACCTGATCCAGGAAAGCCTCTCCTCGGAGGATGTTCGCCTGCCCACGGAAGTGGCGCGGATGCAAAGCAATTTGGTGGTGTTTTACACCATCAAGGAACTTGCGCTTCAGCACCGCGGTCCCTTTCCGGACGCCTTTAACCATATGCCGGCCGACGCCGGAGTGGAGGCCTTCCCGGCGGGGCAGCTGCAGGCAATGATCGGATCCGTGCGTGGAGCATTGCGCGTGAGCGCAGTGACGGGAACAGACATCATCGCCATTACATATCGCGACCCGCGCCCGCAGGTGGCGAAGGACGTGCCGAACACGATCGTCGAGGTCTACCTGAAACGGAGCCTGGACGAGCACATGGAGGGCACGGGACGTGTGACACGGTGGCTGGCGACCGAGATGGAGGGGCTGAAACAAGAGGCCACCAATGCGCAGGCGCGCCTGGGCCAGTATCAGAAAGACCACAACCTGATTGAGGTGGGGCCGTCTACCTCGGGGCAGGCGGACAGCCTTGAATTGGACCGGCTGCGCATGAACAACGGCCAGGTGGCGAGTGCACAGGCGGACCGCATCGTCCGCGAGGCCAAGCTGCGGTTGGCGGAGTCGAACGATCCGGACCTGGTGGCAACTGTAGCGCCAAGTTCCACGCTGATAGCGCTGCGTGGCGAACTGCTGAGCCTGACGGCGCAATACAGCCAACTGACGACGCGATATGGCCCTAACTATCCACGGGTGCGCGAGCTGCACAACCAGATTGACAAGGTGCAGAGCCAGATCGATACCGAGATGCACAATGTGCAGCAGCGTATTCGCGAGGAGTACAACACCGCTACGCACGCTCTGAACCTGATGCAAACGCAGCTCGACAAGCAGATGCAGGATGCTTACAAGCTGAACGAGAGTGCGGCGCAGTATGCTTTGCTGCGCCAGGACGCGGAGTCCAGCCGCCAGCTCTACGATCAACTGCAACTGAAGCTGAAGGAATCGAACCTGGCCGCCGGGTTGAATACGGCATCGGTCACGGTGATTGACGAGGCGCTGCTTCCTCTCGGACCGGTATCCCCGGATGTGCATACAAACGTCACCATCGCAGCCGCGCTGGGACTGCTGGTGGGCGTGCTGAGCGCATTCCTCTTCGATTCGCTGGACGATACGCTGCGCACGACCGACGATGTGGAGCTGTTCTCCGGACTGCTCTCGATCGGCGCCATTCCACACTTCCAGTCTGCATCGCGAGCCAGCCGGCCGGATGACATGGGTGAAGAGCCGGGCGAGCGCCGCAGACTGATTTCGATTACCGCTCCCGCCTCTCCCACGGCAGAGGCATACCGCGCGCTTCGCTCCTCGATCCTGTTGAGCGCGATCGACAATCCGCTGCGCACGCTGGTGATTACGAGCGCCTTTATGTCGGAGGGCAAGTCCACGCTCTCGGCAAATATTGCGGTGATGCTGGCGCAACGCGGGGAGCGCGTGCTGATTGTGGATGCCGACCTCCGACGCAGCACGCTGCATCTGCTATTCGGACTGCGCCGGCCGTCACAGGGCCTCACGAATCTGCTGAGCCGGCAGACGGACGAGTCAGTGATTCTGCATCCGGTATCGCAGGTGCCGAACCTGGCCTATCTGCCGGCGGGCGCGGTGCCGCCGAATCCCGCGGAGCTGCTGGCGTCGCATCGCATGGCGGAGATGATGCGGCAGTGGGCAGAGCAGTACGACCGCGTCATTATTGACACGGCGCCGATCCTTGCTGTTTCGGATTCACTTGCGCCGGCGGCGCGCGCCGACTCGGTGCTGCTGGTGGTACGCGCCGGAGTGACCCGCAAGAAGGCGTTGATGCGCACACGCGAGTTGTTGCGGCGCGTGAATGCTCACCTGCTGGGCGCGGTGGTGAACGATATCGATATGCGCAAGGATAGTTACTACGACTACTCCGGGCCATATACCTATGGGTACGGGTACACAAGCGAAACGGTGCATGAAGAGGTCAAGTAGATTGGCAAGGAAGGGCGGCCGGCGCATTGCGCTGAGTTGTGTGTGGCTGGGGCTGGCATGCGCCGCGGCGGCGCAGGCTCAGACGCTCGGCCAGCAAGTGTCGCCACAGCCGATGGGCAGCAACAGCGCGCCGCAATCCACCGGCGGGATTGCTGGAGGCGACGTCAACGGCCAGGCCGCCGGCCAAGCTACCGGCGGCAGTGTGCAGCAGCAGGTGCCCACTATTCCGACGAACGTGCCCGGCACAGGACCGATGAATGACAGCCGTGTGGGAGTGTTTGGGACAGGCTCAGATATTCCGCAGACCAGCCCGACGACGCAGATCTCCGACGGCGACCTGCTGGATGTCGTGATCTTCGAAACACCGGAGCTTTCCGGGCGCTTCCGAGTGAATATGAAAGGCGACATCCTGCTGCCCCTGGCGGGGGCTCTCCATGTCGAAGGTCTTACGCTGGCAGAGATCACGGACGCTGTGGCCGAGCGATACAAAGCGGCGAAGATCCTGGTGGATCCACAGGTAACAGTGTTTGTTGCGGAATTCACACGGCGCACGATCACGATCAGCGGGGAAGTACGGTCACCCGGGGTATATCCCATCGTGGCGCCGCGGACACTAGCCGATACGATGGCAATGGCCGGCGGCCTCAGCGAGGCAGCCTCTCGCACGGTGAGCATTGTCCACGCGGCGGACCCGGACAAGATCATCCATGTCACGCTGAATGTCGGTGCGCAGACACCGGAGTCCATTCGAGAAGGACGCATAGAAATTCTGCCGGGGGACCACATATATGTCGCCCGCTCCGGCGTGGTTTATCTGGTGGGGGAACTGCAGCGTCCCGGCGGATACCAGGTGGAGCACAACAATCGGCTCACGTTGCTGGAGGCGGTTGCACTGGCCGGAGGATTGACGCGCACGGCGAAAGGTAACCAATCACGCCTGATACGCCGCTCACCCACGGGCAGGGAAGAACTGACGGTGGACCTGCATAAGGTCCTCTATGGCGGCGGACCGGATATGCTATTGACGGACGGAGACATTTTGTTTGTTCCAAACAGCCTTCGCAAGGAGTACACCCAACAAATCATCAGTGCAGCGGTCGGCACGGCGACAACCTACGCCATCTTTAGCCTCTCCTCTTTCTAGAATGCGGCTCAGCGCGGCCCTGCTCCTCGCACTTCATTCTTCCGACGATTGATCTTTAAAATGGTGACATGCGGTTACTTCTTTTTGGCGGCAATGGCCAGGTGGGTCGTGCTCTGCAAGGCTGCGGGACACTGGGCAATGAACTTACGGTAGCGACGCGACAGGACTGCGACCTGACGGACGCGGAGAGCGTGCGTTTGCTGGTGCGGCGCGTGCGGCCGGAGGCGATCGTGAATGCGGCTGCGTACACGGCCGTGGACAAGGCGGAGAGCGACCGCGAAAGCTGCTTCGCGGTGAACGCTTTCGCGCCTCGAGCGATGGCGGAGGAAGCCGCGGCGCTCGGCGCGAAGCTGGTGCACTACTCGACCGATTATGTTTTCGACGGAACGAAGGCGACGCCATACGTCGAAGAGGACGCAACCGGCCCGCGGAATGTGTACGGAGCATCGAAGCTTGCCGGCGAAGAGGGAATTGCGCAGGCGGGCGGCGCGTTCATCATATTGCGTACGAGCTGGGTGTACAGCAATCATGGCGCGAATTTTTTGAAGACCATGCTTCGGCTGCGCACCGAACGGCCGGAGCTTCGCATTGTGGCGGACCAGCATGGCGCACCGACCTCAGCGGATGCGATTGCTACAGCCACGGTGCGGATTCTGACGGACGCCGGAGCGGAAAAGTGGAGAAGCGGCGTGTATCACATGACGGCGGGGGGCGCGACGAGCTGGTACGGATTTGCAAAGGCGATCTTCGCGCGCGCCGGAGCGCCGACGCCATCCCTGGTGCCAATTGAGACTGCCGAGTATCCGACGCCTGCGGCGCGACCCGCGAACTCGGTGCTCTCGAACGAGAAGTTTGCCGCGCATTTCGGATTTCGCCTGCCGGAATGGGAACAGCAACTGGATGCAGTGATGGCCGCGCGAGCGGCCGCGAACGAACCGGAGATCCATGCAGGTACATGACACAAATCTTGCTGATGTAAAGCTGTTGGAGCCGCGCGTGTTTGCCGACAGCCGGGGCTTTTTTCTGGAGAGCTACAACCAGCGCACCTTCGCAGAACTAGGAATTCATGAGACGTTTGTGCAGGACAATCACTCGCGGTCCGAGCGAGGCGTTCTGCGTGGACTGCACTATCAGCTTGTGCAGCCGCAGGGCAAGCTGGTGCGAGCGGTGCGAGGAGAGATATTCGATGTCGCGGTCGATCTTAGGCGAAGCTCGCCGACGTTCGGACAATGGACGGGTCACCTTCTGAACGAAGACAATAAGCAGATGCTGTGGATACCCGCAGGGTTCGGCCACGGCTTTTTGGTGCTCTCCGCGATAGCCGAGGTGGTGTACAAGGCGACGGACTTCTACGCGCCCCAGGGCGAGCGCAGTGTGCTGTGGAATGACCCGCAGATCGGGATCGACTGGCCGGATGCGGGAACGCCGATCCTGTCGGCAAAGGATGCCGCCGGAAAACCGCTGCTCGATGCAGAGGTCTTTGCGTAGCGGAATGAAGAGCTGCGGTGGATGTGTGTCAGCCGCGTTAACGAAATGAATAGGAGCTTTCCATGAGTGGCCGTCTTCTGGTGACGGGCGGGGCCGGATTTATCGGCGCAAATTTTGTGCTGGCGCGTATTGCCGCCGGCGACCAGGTGTTGAACCTGGACAAACTGACCTATGCCGGGAATCTGCAGAGCCTGGCGCCGATAGAAAAGGCATCCGGGTACACCTTTGTGCGTGGCGACATCGCAGATGGTGAGCTGGTGAGCCGCCTGCTGAGCGAGTATCGGCCCGATGCCGTGGTGCACTTCGCTGCGGAGAGCCACGTTGACCGGTCGATCCTGGGGCCGGAGGCGTTTGTGATGACCAACGTCGTCGGCACATTTCGCTTGCTGGACGCAGCGCTGGAACATTGGCGCTCTCTTTCCGGCGCCGCCCGCGACCGATTTCGCTTTCTGCATATCTCGACCGACGAGGTCTACGGCTCTCTTGCTCCCGCCGATCCGGCGTTTCATGAGAGCACGTCGTACAGCCCGAACAGCCCGTATTCGGCGTCGAAGGCGGGCAGCGACCACCTGGTGCGCGCCTACCATCACACGTACGGCCTGCCGACGCTGACGACAAACTGCTCGAACAACTACGGACCGCTGCAGTTCCCGGAGAAGCTAATTCCGCTGATGGTGCTGAACGCGCTCAACGGGAAGCCGCTGCCGGTGTACGGCGATGGACTGAATGTGCGCGACTGGCTGTACGTGGGTGACCACTGCTCCGCGATCGCGACGGTGCTGGCCAATGGGCGGCTGGGCGAGACATACAATGTCGGCGGCATGAATGAGATGGCGAACATCGCAGTGGTTCAGGCGATCTGCGACATTCTTGATGAACTCCGTCCGGCGGCCACTTCTCGCCGCAACTTGATCACGTACGTGAAGGACCGCCCGGGACACGATCGCCGTTATGCGATTGACTGCCGCAAGCTCACGACGGAGCTGGGGTGGAAGCCGCAGGAAAGCTTTGCGAGCGGCATTCGCAAGACGATTGCGTGGTATCTGGAGAACATGGAGTGGGTTGAGTCGATCACGAGCGGCGCGTATCGCGAATGGATGGATCGCAATTATGCGGGGCGTGAAACGACTGCTGTGGCTGCGAGTGCACAAAACGGGAGCGCACAGTGAAGGGCATCATCCTGGCCGGCGGATCCGGCACGCGACTCTACCCTGTGACGCTTGCGGTTTCGAAGCAGCTGGTTCCCGTATACGACAAACCGATGATCTATTTCCCCTTGAGCACGCTGATGCTTGCAGGGATACGCGAGAT
Organism: Acidobacteriaceae bacterium; assembly: GCA_035938355.1. Lineage (GTDB taxonomy): Bacteria > Acidobacteriota > Terriglobia > Terriglobales > Acidobacteriaceae > KBS-83. The sequence continues at coordinate 1,449 of DASZGZ010000183.1, read as the reverse complement.
CCTGGTGATCTCCACGCCGCATGATCTGCCTCGCTTTCGCGATTTGCTGGGCGATGGCAGCAGATGGGGATTGTCGATCGCCTATGCGGAGCAGCCGAAGCCCGATGGGCTGGCGCAGGCATTCCTCATCGGCGAGAAGTTTGCCGCGGGTGAGCCCTGCGCGCTGGTGCTGGGGGACAACATCTTCCACGGTCACGATCTGGCGGCCATGGTGCAGCAGGCAGCCAAGACAACAGATGGCGCGGTGGTCTTCGCGTATCCGGTACAGAATCCGGAGGCTTATGGCGTGGTGGAATTCGATGCCCAGGGAAATGCTATGAGCCTCGAGGAGAAACCCACCGAGCCGAAGTCACGCCACGCGGTCACCGGACTGTACTTCTATGATGCGAAGGTTGTGGAGTATGCAAAGGCGCTGAAGCCGTCAGCGCGCGGCGAGCTCGAGATCACGGATCTGAACCGAATCTACCTAGAGAAGGGGAAGCTCAAGGTCCTGTCCTTCGGCCGCGGCATGGCATGGCTGGATACAGGGACGCACGATTCGATGCTCGACGCGTCAATGTTTATCGCGACGCTCGAGAAGCGGCAGGGACTGAAGATTGCATGTCCCGAGGAGGTCGCGTATCGAATGGGATATATCTCAGCGGACCAACTCAAGGAGCTTGCGGCACCACTGGTCAAGAGCGGTTATGGAACGTATCTGCTGCAGATCCTCAAGGAGGCAGCTTCCTCAGGGCCCATGGATTGAATCCGCAAGTGCGTGGACGATGCGATGGCCCATGAGCAATACGAAATCCATGCACTTTGATCCTGCGTTGCGATGTCTGTCGGGGTGGCGACTCTGCTTGAGAGTTATTCCGTCTGCCTGGTGAGCGAGCGATGAAGGTATTGCTGGTTGGCAACTATCTGCCCGACCGCCAGGACAGCATGCAGATCTACGCCTCCATGCTGGAAGCAGGGCTGCGCGGCCGCGGACATGAGGTTCGCCTGTTGCAGCCTCCAGCGGTGCTTGGACCGCGCGTTGCGGAGAACTCGCCACTGTTCAAGTGGTTGGGGTACACAGATAAATTCGTACTCTTCCGGCGCGAACTGCGGCGCGCTGCCAGGTCGGCGGATATCGTTCATCTGTGCGATCACTCGAATGCGATGTATGTGCCGGCACTGACGCACACGTCGCACGTCATCACATGCCATGACGTGCTTGCGATTCGCAGCGCGATGGGCCATTTTCCGGAGAACCCGGTCAGCGGCACCGGAAGGATGTTCCAGCGGCTGATTGCGCGCGGCCTCCGCCGGGCGGGCGCGATTGTGTGTGTCTCCGGGAAGACGCGAGACGACCTGAAACAGTACCTGGCGGTTCCGGAGGATCGGCTCCACGTCATCCCAAATGGGCTTGCGTGGCCTTACAGACCGCTCGACGTGGATGCCAGCGCGCCGCTTTTGGCTCCGCTG
>DASZGZ010000182.1:0-4799 GCA_035938355.1 Acidobacteriaceae bacterium | reverse complement strand
GTGAATGCGCCGCAACTGAACACCCTGGTGAACCTGGCGCCGGGAGCCGAACATACGGTGGTCGAAGAGTGGGACTACTGTGGCGGTGCGGCGTTCACCACCATCAACCTGACTGTGCAGGGCAGCACAACGGTCAACATGGCTGCGAGTCCGGCTTCCATTACGGATGGCGGCTCATCCACCTTGACCGTGACCGCGACGAACGCCTCCCAGGTGACGATCTCCGGGACGGATGGCAGCACGTACACTCTGCCGGCGAATGGTGGAACGCAGGTGGTGAGCCCTACCGCCACGACCACGTACACCGCGGACGCGACCGGGACGTCGGGTACGGTGTCGGCCAGCGCAACCGTGTCGGTAGTGCCAGCCGGAAGCACGCAGTCCATCAGTCATGTGATCTTCATGCTGCAGGAGAACCACACCTTCGATAACTACTTCGGCATGCTGAATCCGTACCGCGTGGCGAACGGCTGGAATGTCGGCGACGATGGGAATGTCTACTCGGTTGACGGCATTGACGACAAGCTGAACCTCAGCAACGTGGACGACGAGGGCGTATCGTTCCCGCTCTTCAAGTTCAAGAGCACCTGCATGGACGATGCGACGTCATCTTGGCTGGAGAGCTACGGCGATGTGAATCGCTACAATTTTCTGACGACACGTTCCATCCTGATGGACGGCTTCGTCCACGATGCCGAGGGCTACGCAAAGAGCTGCTCGGTTTCCGGTACCTGCTCCGGCTCGTTTACAGATCTGACCGGTCAGCGCGCGATGGGGTACTACGACCAGGGATTTCTGAATTACTACTACTACATGGCCTCGCAATTCGCCCTGTCGGATCGCTGGTTTTCACCTTTGTCGAGCAAGAGCATTCCCAATCGCATTGCGACCTTCACCGGCGGGACCACGCAGGGCCTGGTATTCGATCCGAGCGCGAACGATCATCTGGCCCAGCTCAATATTCCGAATATCTTCCAGAAGCTGGATACCGCCGGTGTGTCGTGGAAGATTTACTACACCGTCACCAATGGCCTATGCCTGAACGATGATGACTGCGGCACAGGTACCGCGCTCTATCCTGCGACGTCCTTCTCTTACCTGACGTATTCCTTTCAATACCTACAAGGAAATTCGACGGGCACCTGTCCCGCGCCGACGCAGCCTTCGAGCGTGGTGGGCGATGCGTCGAACTCTTTCTGCATCGATCCGAAACACATCGCTCCCATAGCCACCTACTTCACCGACCTTACCAATGGCACGCTTCCCAGCTTCAGCTTCATTGAAGCCGGCTACGGCAACAACGACGAGCATCCTGGGTCGGGACAATCCATTCTGAACGGACAGGTGCAGGTGGCGAAGGTGGTAAACGCATTCATGGCGAGCCCGGAGTGGAAGAATTCGGTCTTCTTTCTAAGCTATGACGAGGGCGGTGGTCCCTATGACCACGTTCCGCCGGTACCTGGCCACTCGAATGATAAGACCGATGCTTCTCTCGGCACGATTCCGGATATCTCGACGATCGCTGTGAACGCCGACAGCTATAACCCGTGTGTCCCTGCGACCGGCAAGCCGACACTCCATTGCGATCTCGGTGCGAGTTCACCCGGCGCGCACACAGGAGATGCCGCCGCGGTCAGTGGCTTTGCCGCGCAACTGGGCTTCCGGTTGCCGAATATGGTGATCTCACCATTCACACGGCGGCACTATGTGTCGCACGTACCGATGGACCACACGGCAATCATTAAGTTTGTTGAGAACCGATTCATTGGCGGCTCGGCGCACCTGACGGCCCGCGACGCGGCGCAGCCCAACCTGCTGGACTTCTTCGACTTCAATAATGTTCCTTGGGCGACACCGCCGTCTCCGCCTGCTCCGGTCACAGCTCAGTCGCTTGGCTACAACCCATGCGCGCCGACGAACATGGGACCGTAAGCTCGCGCCCGCAGGCGTTCGGGCCTCAGGCGGCAGATTTGTTACGAGTGCGGGCAGGATGAACAGTAGCGGTTTTGGTGATCAACCGCTCGTAGGTATTCCATTCCACGCGATATTCGTCGATCTTGTGCTGAAGGGCCGCCGGATCCAGCACGGCGGACTTGTTCAGAAACCACTCGTGCCGGCAGATGTGGAATTCGAGCTCAGCCTGGCGATTGCGCCAGCAGGCGACTGCATCGGGGTGATGCATCACAGCACCTCAACTTTGGGGATTGTCGAGACTGTCTAATAATTAGATCACTCACTGTGACTTAGGCAAGTGATTATTTCATCGAGTTGGGCGATCGAGCGATGTCGCTCATTTTCAGCCATTTGACTGCATCGGAGGAATGCTCCGGACGGGCGTGCGCGGTGCAGCGCTCAGTGGGAGCGCCACAGACGGGTAAGTTCGATCCACAAAAGTTCATCCGCGAGGCAGATTTCCACCGCTAACTATGTTTCAGCAGTGTTAACAGTAGGCCGCTAAGGCCGTTCCAGGTGATCTGCACACCAATGCAGAACAGCAGGAAAGCGATTACTCGTACGATGCCGTGGGCCGTCTGCGGCGAGATCTTCCTCGTGATCAGCGGGGCGTAGGCGTAAGCGAAATACACCAGCACGGACAGAACAACAGCCGCGATCAAGATGCCGAGATGGGAGAACAGCTTGGGGACGAGGCTGCTATGAGGAGAAGCATTCGCCGTTAGCGTGATCATGACGACGATGCATCCTGGGCCGGCGGTTATGGGAAAGGTGAGCGGATAAAACGTCTGCTCGAAAAGCTGCTCAATATTTGATGCACATTGCTGCTCCTCCTTCTCCTGCTGATGAGCCGCCGCGCCCTGCTGATTGAGCAATGACCATCCCATTGCGGCAAGCACCAGACCGCCAGCCACCTCGACGATAGAGACCGAAACGCCGAAAAAGGAGAGCAGGGCCGCTCCAATGAGTTCGATGACCAACAGGAAGATGACGGTGTTGATGGCGATCCTGCGAGCAAGGCGGCGATAGACTTCAGGGGGCGCCGCGCCAACGACGCCGTAAAAGACCAGAGCCGAACCAAGCGGATTGATCAGCGGCAGCAGCGCGCTGAATGCGATCCCCAGTTGGCTCCAGACAAGGCGAAGCATTGGTGTTGAATGTAGCAAATCCTCCGCTGGGCAGCGCGGCGACGGCGGGAATGAGACCACTTGGCGCGCTCCCGTGTGCTTATCCGGGTGGTCATTTGGGCATCGGATCGGCGGGTGATATGCCTCGGGCCGGGGTCAGGCGAACCTGGAGAATGACTGCGGCCTGGTGTGGGCTTCTAGCTCTGCTGCTTGCAGGCTGTTCGCGCGGCCATCCGCACACCATTGCCGTAGTGCCGCAGACGACAGCGCAGGAGATCTGGGAAGCGGAGCACGCCGGCGTGGCCAAGGCGCTGCTCGGCACTGCTTGGAAGGAGCGCTGGAACGGTCCCAGCAGCGAGACCGAAGTGGACCGGCAGATCGCATTGGTGCAGGATGCGATTCGCCGGCGGGATGGCGGCCTGATACTGGCGCCAGACCATCCGCTGGCCCTGACGACCGCAGTGCGCAGGGCCGCGGAGCAGGGCATGCCGGTGGTAGTGGTGGATGCAACGTTGAACCTGCCGCCTTCACTCGATGTGGACTACCTGCTGAATGATGAGCAACAGACCGGTATCCTCGCGGCGGATCGCATCAACGCCATTCTGCACGGGCACGGCACGGTTGCCGTGCTGGGCGAGACGCCGGCGTTGATGGGCACAGTGGCGCGCGCGGAGGCGTTTCGGCAGAGGATGGCGGCGAACTATCCGGGCATCACCGTGCTCAATCCGCTGCCGGGCCGCTTCCGCACCAACCTGGCGGAGCAGGACACCGAGGAGTTGCTGACGACACATCCCAAGCTGAATGCGATCTTCACGCTGACAGTGGGGGCGACGCGCGGCGTGTATCGCGGACTCAAGCTGAAGCAGCGTATCCACGATGTGCATCTGGTCGCATGCGATCAGGATCTCGATCTTGTGTACTACCTGCGGCTGGGCGAAATCGATTCGCTGGTGGCGGAGAATACCTTTGCCATGGGATACCAGGCGACGCGACTGATCACGGAGCGTCGCGCGGGCGCCGGGGCGCAACGGGTGTTGCACTTTGCGCCGAGGCTGGTGACGCGCGACAACGTGGACACGCCGGAGATCCAGCAGATGCTGAATATGGACTGGAGGCCGAGCGAGTGATCAGCCGCAGCAGATTCGGCGGCAGAGGGGCCTGGTGGGTTGTCGCGCTTGCTCTCATCGTGCTGGTGGGTGGCGGCGTCGCCGCGTGGCGATGGTTCGCGGCGTCGAGGCCTTTCTACCGCGATGACTTCGCGCAGAACCGTGTGGATGAGTGGAGCGCTGTGGGTGGCGCATGGCGGTTGGTTGGCGACGCCATGCACAACGACTCCGACGAGCGCGGCGCGAAGATGCTGACCGGATCCTATCGCTGGAGCGACTATCGCCTGCAGACGGATGTGGAGCTGCTGGGCGAGGGCGGCGACGCCGGCGTGGTGGTGCGGTCGAACGATGAAGAGCCGGGAGTGGATGCCTACAACGGCTACTACATCGGCATACGGATGTATGACAGCTCGCTGTTGATTGGCCGCTCCGATCACGGATGGCTGGAGGCCACGCCCGTACACCTGCCTGGTCTGCGCAGCCATGTCTGGTATCACCTGGATGTCGTGGTGGTGGGTTGCAGCATTGCCGCGAGGGCCAGCGAACTGGGATCGACGCACGAGGCAGTCGCAGTCGTTCAGGAGCCGGACTGCGTACGCAGCGGCCGCATCGG
>DASZGZ010000181.1:0-2914 GCA_035938355.1 Acidobacteriaceae bacterium | reverse complement strand
GCCGACAGCGAGTCGAAGGACGCGTAGAGATGTGTGCCATCGCCGCTGAAGGCGAGGCCCTGATACAACGTTTGGGGCATGCCCGCAGCGGTGCGTGCTTCCGGAAAATCCGTCACTTTTCCCGTGGTGGTATCCACCAGCGCAATCGACTGCTGATACTCCGATTCGTACGTTCCGTAGCCCGCGTTCAGCAGCGCCAGATAGTGGCCATCCGGCGACGCGGCAATCGCCATCGGGAGGCTGTTGGTGCGCTGTGGACTGCCCGGCACCGGCATCAGTTGCTTGCTGGTCGGCAGATCGATTGGTGCCTGCTGTGCACCCGCGCAGCTTGCGGCAATAGCGAGTGAAAGCCCTATCCAGATCCCGTATTTCATCCTCGTAATACTCCCGCCCCCAGTTGTCTCACGCTGAGAGCGATTTCCACGAATACGTGAACGCGAATTCACACTCGGCGTGGCTCTTCGGTCCGGACACGTCGCAAACTTTCGAGCGCCGCACTACACCTTTAGGCAAAGTGCTTTACGAGAGTACTGCGATTACAAAACTGTTACGCGGCAGGCAACGGCATGGCTGTTAGGGTCGAAGTAGGACATCCCACAGCTTCCAGTAAAGGTTCCGCTCAATGTTGGTAGAAACGCCTCTCGAAACAACTACGCCTGCGTCATCCAAAGCCGCTGCCCTTGCCCACAATCGCAGCCGGCAGGACGTGCCCGTGCTGGGCCGCGCCGGCCAGAACTTCCGCCGCAACTGGGTCACCACCCTTTTCATGCTGGCCTTCCATATCGGCGCCGTGGCCGCTCTTTTCTTCTTCAGCTGGACAGGAGTCATCGCCGCTGTCGTCCTCTACTTTCTGTCCATCAATGTCGGCATCGGCATGTGCTACCACCGCCTGCTGACGCATCGCGGATACAAGGTGCCGAAGTGGCTGGAATATGCGATGACCATCTGCGCCACGCTCGCGCTTGAGGGCGGACCGATCTTCTGGGTAGCCACGCACCGCGTGCATCACCAGCTCAGCGATCACGAGGGCGACCCGCACACGCCGCACGATGGCGGATGGTGGGCACACGTGGACTGGATCCTGAAGGGCGACGCACTGCATCACGAGACGGCTCTGCTCTCCCGCTATGCTCCGGACCTCGCGAAGGATCCCGTGCACCGCTGGCTCAGCCGCTACCACTGGCTGCCCATCGTCGTCGTCGGCGTCGTCCTGCTCGCATTGGGCGGATGGCCGGCGCTTCTCTGGGGCATCTTTCTACGCACCACTCTCGGCCTGCACTCCACCTGGCTGGTGAACTCAGCGACACACATGTGGGGCTCGCGCCGCTTCGAAACCCGCGATGAGTCGCGCAATCTGTGGTGGGTCGCGCTGGTGACCGGCGGCGAAGGATGGCACAACAACCATCACGCGCACCCCGTCTCTGCCCGCCACGGCCTCGCCTGGTACGAGGTGGATCCGAACTACTACGGCATCTGGCTCTTGAAGAAGCTTGGCCTGGCCACCCAGGTGAAGCTGGCGCAATATGATCCCGCGAACCCGCGTCCCGCCGGCGCTGCCTAAACGACATCACCTCATCACATAGCGGCGCCGCCCGGCGCCGCTATACTTTTTGGAGCCACCGGCTCACACTGAATTCCGAAGCATTTCGACTATCAGGTAGGCCGAAGGCAGGATGCGTACGCAGCTTTTCCGTCAAGAAAAGCTGCACTTCGTCGCAGTTGGAGAGGCAAAGGCAGTAGGAGAAATGCTTTATGCGGATCACGCGGCGCGGTCGGGCGATGTTCTTCTTCATCACGCTCGGTGTCTGTCTGGTGGGCGTCGCCGTCACGCTCAACGTTACCTGGATCATCCTCAATTGGCGCCGCCTCGCCCCGATGATCATCGGCATTCCCTTCTTCGGTCTCCTGATCGTTGGACTCATCCTCAACACCGTCTTTCTGGTGCGCGAAGTGCGCCGCAATGAGCAGCAGGACAGCTTCCTGAATGCCGTGACGCACGAGCTGAAGACGCCGATCACTTCCATCCGGCTCTATCTCGACACCATGCGCCGCCGCGATGTCTCCCGCGAGCAGCAGCAGGAGTTTCTCGCCGTGATGAGTGAGGACACGGACCGTCTGATGGCAACCGTGGAGCAGGTGCTGAAAGCCGGCGAACTGGGCCAGCGTGCGCGCAGCCAGGTCAGGGTGCGGGTGGACATGGACCAACTGGTGGAGGAGGCTGTGACCACTGCGAGGCTCCGCTATCACCTCGATTCGGACGCGATCCATCTCGAACGAAGAGAGCTGAATGCCGGCTCCAGCTTCGCGGTTGCCGGCAACCCGGAGGAGCTGCGCACGGCAGTGCTCAATGTGATCGACAACGCAGTGAAATACTCGCCCGACGGGGCGCATCTCACCATCGTGCTTTCCGTTGAGAGCGACGCATGGGTCATGGTCAGCGTCGCGGATCAGGGCCTTGGCATTCCGCAGCCGCAGCTCAAGCGCATCTTCCGCCGCTTCTATCGCGTTCCCAATCGCAGCATTCTGCGCGTCAAGGGCACAGGGCTCGGGCTCTTCCTCGTGCGCTCGATCGCGCGGCAGCATGGCGGGGATGCATTCGCGGAAAGCGCAGGTGAGGGCCGCGGCTCCACCTTTCATCTGCAACTGCCGCGTATCCTCTCGCCTGGCGGCACAGTGGAGGGCGGAGCCACTGTATGAGTGCTACGCCGCACGTTCTCATCGTTGAAGACGAGGAGCATCTGGCGCAGGGCCTGAAGTTCAACCTGGAGGCAGAGGGATATCGCGCCAGCATCGCGCCTGACGGCGAAACGGCGCTGGAGATCACCGGCACGCCCGATGCCGGCATCGATGTCATCCTGCTCGACGTGATGCTACCCGGCTGCGACGGCTTCTCCGTCGTCGAGCGGTTGCGCGA
>DASZGZ010000180.1:0-11829 GCA_035938355.1 Acidobacteriaceae bacterium | reverse complement strand
TCTTCTCGGTTACGGCAGACATCTTGAGAACCATCCTTGTGTTGAAAAGTGCGGGATGCGGAAGCATCCGGTGAATTTGTGCGGTCAGACAGCGAAAGCGTGGCGGTGAAGATCACGGCCACGCTTTCGAAAGGACCGTTTTCCGTTTCTAGTGGCTGGCTTCGGCGATCGCCTCGGGTTCAACCGCGCCCACGGCTGCAGGAGCCTTGCGGATGCCGCCGCCCAGGGCCGCTTCCATATCGACTTCTTCGGACTCGCCGACGGTGGTGTCGGCGCCAGCTTCAAGAGTCTCAGGCACGGCGGGCTGCTCGCCTTCCTCGCCAACGTGCGCCTCGGCGACCGGCAGCGCGGTGACGCCGGCAGTAGCATCGGCGAACGCCTTGTCGGTGGACATCTGGACGCCTTCAACGACGGAGTCCGATATCTTCGAAGTGAAGAGGCGGATGGCGCGCAGCGCGTCATCGTTGCCGGGGATCACGTAGTCGACCACGGTAGGGTCGCAATTGGTATCGACGACCGCGACGACCGGGATGCCGAGCTTGCGGGCTTCCTTGACCGCGATGGCTTCGTTGTTCGAATCGACAACAAAGAGCGCATCGGGCAGGCGCTTCATAGCCTTGATACCCGCCAGGTTAGCCTGCAGGTGCTTGCGCTCCCGTTCGAGCTTGATGACTTCCTTCTTGGTGAGGAGGTCATAGCGGCCGTCGGTGGCCATATCATCCAGTTCCTGAAGGCGGCGTACAGACTTCTGCACGGTGACCCAGTTCGTAAGCAAACCACCCAGCCAGCGCTGGTTGATATAAAACATGCCGCAGCGGTTCGCTTCTTCCGCGATCGCGTCCTGGGCCTGCCGCTTGGTGCCGACGAAGAGGATGACCTTGCCCGAAGCGGTGAGGTCCGTGACGAACTTGGAGGCCTCTTTGAACATCTTCAGGGTCTTCTGCAGGTCGATAATGTAAATGCCGTTGCGCTCGCCGAAGATGTACTCCTTCATCTTGGGGTTCCAGCGCTTGGTCTGATGCCCGAAGTGAACTCCCGCTTCGAGCAGCTCCTTCATGGTGATTGTGGCCAAACGACCTCCTTGTGATGTGCATCCCGCCAGTGGTTGAGCCCTGACGCGGATTGATCCCGCAAATCGCCACGCTGGACGACGCGCGGGAGATTAACTGTAACTACGCTCGTGCGGCCCGGCTGCCATGACAGCAACCGGGCCAAAACTCTAAGCAGCTCAGCAAAGGATTAGCGCTTGCTGAACTGGAATCTCTTTCGGGCGCCCTTCTGCCCGTACTTCTTGCGCTCCTTGATGCGCGCGTCGCGCGAGAGCAAACCTTCGGCCTTCAGCGTCTTGCGCAGCTCGATGTTGAACTCGAGAAGAGCGCGGGAGATACCCATCTTCACCGCATCGGCCTGGGCGCTGACGCCGCCGCCGGACACATTGGCAAGGACGTCGAAGTTCGAAAGCATCTCGACCAGCACCAGCGGCCGCTTGGCGGAGACGCGCTGCTGTTCGGTGACGAAGTACTCCTCGAAACCCTTGTGGTTGACAGTGAACTTGCCATCGCCGGGACGCAGGAAGACGCGAGCCACGCTCGCCTTCCGCCGCCCCGTTCAGTAGTACTGAACCAGATCTGCCATTCTTTGTCCTGATCTCTTCCTGAAAGCTTTCGGTTACGCCTGACGAACGGCGTCTGCAATCTCAAGCGCCACAGGCTGCTGCGCCTGGTGGGGGTGGTCCTCGCCGCGATAGACCTTCAGCTTGGTAGCCATCTGGCGACCCAGCTTGGACTTGGGCAACATGCCCTTGACGGCCTCTTCGACGATCTTTTCCGGACGGCGGGCTAGCAGGCGGACGAACGACTCTTCGCGCAGGCCGCCGGGGAAGCCGGTGTAGCGACGGTAGACCTTCTGCTGGCTCTTAAGGCCGGTCAACCGCACCTTGTCGGCGTTGATGACGATGACATGGTCACCCATATCCATAAACGGCGTGTACTTCGTGCTGCGCTTGCCGCTCAGCACGCTGGCTGCTTCGGTGGCCAGACGTCCCAGCGTCTTGCCGCTGGCGTCCACCACGAACCACTTGCGGGCTATCTCATGCGAGCTCGGCATGTAAGTCGACATCTTCCTGTACCCTCTTCCACTCAATCTCGACCACGCGGCAGCCGCGATATGGCGGCAATCCGCAACAATCCACCTCAAAACCCAACTGGAATCCAATCCAAACCCGGTGGTTTCCGCACGGAACGGTGCGCAGAACCATCTGCATTCCATAAATCCGGAGCCGCCACAAGGCCGGCAAACTGGACCGTGTTGAGTGCGCAGGGAGACCGCTGATCCCCTTACCACTGGCCTGCGGAACGCCCGGCACGACATGCCTTTTCAGGATGCCAGCAGACGCGCAGACGCAGGACTGCGCAAGGGTTTCAGGATAGCCCAGTCGAGAGGAGGGAGTCAATCCATCCTGACGGCCGCCCTAATTTGTGCTTACTTTAAGCCCAAGGCCGTGGGGTGCTTCGGTTGATAGAGACCGACCGTGCCGCCTCCGGGAAGCTGCATCTTCGTGAAGGAACCCCATCGTGCCTCCTCCACGCCAGAGAACCGGACACTCCTCTTCTCGAGTGAAGCCATTTCGGCTTTCAAGTCGTCGCAGATGAGGTAGAACTCATGGCCGCCATTCTCCTCCGCCGGGTGGAAGGCTACTTCGGCGGGAGGCAGCGCGAAGATCAGCCATCCATGGCCTGCATCCACGGATTGGAAGCCCAGCACGTCCCGGAAAAATTCCCGGTCAGCCTCCGCGTTTCCGCTATAGATGACCACGTGAGCGCCATGGATCATAGGTGCCTCCCTGGGATTGACTCCAGCCGAAACAGATCGCTGACCGCACGCCTGCCTTCCACTGAAGTGTCATTACTACCGTGCTTTGGTTCCATTGTCGCTCCGGGGAGCCCTGACCTTAGATGGATAGGAAGACTGCCCGGCACAATCGCGGCCACATCCATCGGCCCTGTCCGGAGCACCCGCGAAGGAAAGGCCCGTTATGCGTCATCTGCCGATCGTCCGTCCGCTGGCTGCGCTGGTTACAGCCTGCCTGATGACAACCCCGTTCGCCTCCTCCCAGGCTCCAATTTCCAGTGCCACAGCCCCCGCTCCCACGGGCGCGCAGGCGGTCCAGCCCGCATCGACACCTGAGGCGCTATCCGCCGCGCTGGTGGGTAAAACATTCTATCTACGCGGGTTCTACCAGGACGACAAGCTCGAATTCGCGACGGACGGCAAGCCGGTCGGAAGCCCCCAGCGGGGTTCTTTCGCGCTGAGCGCGGTCGAAATCGACAAGGTGAAGTTCACCAAGCATTCGATGGAGATCGAAGCCCACCGCGTGGGACTCCACTTCTTCGGCGCTCTGCCCTACGAAGACGACACAAAGCCCTTCGAACGGATCAAGGTAGACCCGAAGAAGGCGATGAATATCGAGATCGACCGGCTAGTAATAGAACCGGAAAAGAAGAAAAAGAAGAAGGACGACAAGGGCGATAAGAAAGACGGGAAGGAAATTGCGGCGAAGCCCACGGCGGCGTCGCCAGCCTCGGATACCCAAGATGATGAGACAGATACAGCTGCTCTGCCCTCTGCTCCAGAGACTTCTACCGGGAAAGCGGCAACAACGTCGACCGCCACACCTGCCGGCACCGCAACTGTAGCTGCTGCGCCGACGATCGCGCCGAATCACGACCCGCGGGTGAGCTTCCTCCAATTGTCGAAGGCCGTCAACGTGATCTTTGCGCCGGCCTTGGATGACTCGGTGATCGCTACGCTGCCGGAGTACTGGCAGAACTACTTCGCCACCAAGGCAGGTAAGGCGCGAGCTCAGCGAGTGGACGCATCGGCAATGCGGCCGGGAGGCGACGTGAAGCCGCCGCATCTGCTCACCGTGCTCGACCCAGCGTCGAACGACTATGCGCAGAAGAACAACATCGCCGGCATGGTCTTCCTGCAGATGGTGGTGGATGCCCAGGGACACCCGGGTGAAGTCACCATCGTACGACCCATCGGATTTGGCCTGGATGAGATGGCAGTCGACGCAGTGAAGCACGCGCAATTTCGCGCCGGGACACTGAACGGCAAGCCAGTGGCAGAGGTCGTGAACCTGCAGGTGACCTTCCGGATCTACTCAAACCGGACTAAGCCACATGGAGGCTCTGTCCCTACGCAGGTGGCACCGAAGGAGACACCGAAAATGCCACCGTCGAACGCGCCCGTACTGGCATCCGCTGGTACAGTGAGCGAGTGAGCAAGAGCTTTCTCGATCTAGTCAAACGAGGAGACACCCAGGAGATTGCCGACTGGGTAAAAGATGACCCGCAGGTTGCGGAGAGCCGGGACGCCCAGGGCGTCTCGGCTTTGCTTTGGGCGGTATACAGCGGGCAGGTCCTGGTGCGGGACTTTCTGCGCTCCGGATTGGAGCTGGACCTGCCGGAAGCTGCGGCGGTAGGCGATGTGGCGCGCCTGCGCGAGCTGTTAGGACCCGAACCTGCGGCAGCAAGGGAGCGCGCAAACAGCACCTCCGCCGATGGATGGCCTTTGCTGCACTTGGCAGCCGCTTTTGCAGACCGGGAGACAGTGGCGACGTTGGTCGCCGCTGGCGCAGACGTGAATCAGATTTCGGCCACTCCGATGCGCAATCAGGCGCTGCATGCGGTGTTGGCGCTGTCGCGGGATGCAGACGTAACGCGGCTGCTGATCGAGCACGGCGCGGATGTCAACGCGGCGCAGGCTGCCGGGTATCGTCCGCTGCACCAAGTGGCGGCGGCTGGACGCGACGACCTGGTACGCATTCTGCTCGATGCCGGCGCGGACAAGACCGCGCGCTGCGATCAGGGAAAAGCGCCAGCGGACTACGCGCGCGATCGCGGCCATGCGTCAGTGGCCGCGATGCTGGAGTGATTGACTATTTGTTGGCGATCAGCTCCCGGACTTCACCGCGTCGAGCTTGGCGAGCATGTCTTTCACCCAGGCATCGTCGGAACCGTAGCCGACCTGCGTCCATTCCCACTGCCCTTTGGGGTTGAGCACCCAATTTTGCGGGATGGCGTAGCCATCCAGCAGATTGACGACGTAGGAATAGGCGGGGACGACGGGAAAGGTGTAGCCCTTCTCCTTCATAAATGGCTCGACCAGGCCGAGATCTTCGTCGATGTTGAAAGTCAGGATCTGGATGTCGGAGCGCCCTTTCGCTTGCACGTAGAGTTTTTGTAACTGCGGCAGTTCGGCATTGCAGGGACCGCACCAGGTGGCCCAGAGATTGATGAGGACGACTTTACCGTTGAGCGACTTCGCCGACCAGGTCTTGCCGGAGAGGTCGGCGAGTTCGAAGGTGGGAAGGGTCTTGGTGGGCTTTTCCCAGCGGGCATCGTCGGCCTTTGCGGCATCGGTGGGTGATGCGGGCTGACTCCATGCTGCCCATGTCACCTCAGTGCCTCCGAGCTTTGTCCACAACGTGTGGGCTTCGTCGCTTAGATTGTCTTCGAGCTTGCCGCGCTGGTAAGAAGGTGGTTTAGCCCGGTTTCGCAAGGCCAGCTGATAGTAACCGAGTGCATCCTGCTGTTGTCCTTCGATGGCGGCGAGGCGGGCACGACGGAGCCAGTAGGCGGATTCGTCTTTATCGTCGGCTGCGCGCGGGGCTTCGACGGCGGCCTTCAAGACAGGCGTGATTGCATCCGGACGGTGTGCTCGGAGGGCGGCGAGCAGTATTTGTCCGTCGAAGTAGCGATCCATATCCTGCACGTTCTTCCCGTGTTCTTTCAGATCAGCTTCGGAATGGTCGTCCTGCGCGAGATAGTCTGAGTCCGTGCGCTGTTGCCATTGCTTCGCCTGGTGCAAGTATTCGAGAGCTTTCGCCGAGGCCCACCGGCGGTCAAGAAGATAATTGGCCGCCTGATAGTAGTCGTACTTCAGGATGAACGGGGGATCGTGGGACGATATGGCGTTCACGAATTTGTCAGCCAAGGCGACGCCCTGACTCTCCGCGACGCTTTCGTCATCCTGCATGGCGAAGAAGCGCCAGTTATCGGGCGGATAGGTTGCATCCGGAAACTGCTGGATCCAGCTAAGCTTAAGCGCCTGGACCGCGACGTTGTAACTCTTGCATCCGGCTACATCCTTGCCGTCGGCGGGTTCAGGATGAGCATCCTTCCATCGCTTCCAGACAATACCCTGGGCACTGCCGGAGTGCGGATACTTCGCGATGATTGCGTCTTCCTGTGCTCGGATGGAACCGGGTGTGGCCCCTGCCTGTTGGCTTCCATGAAGCAAGAGGGTCGCCCAATCGGCGTCGGGATGCGGATTCGTGACGCTCTCCAGACGCTTCACATCTTCGCCGACCTGCTCACGCAATTGCGGAAAATCCTTGGGCGACGTAGTGCGAAACTCCAGGCCCCAGAGAAATTCGTAGTCCATGAGCCGGTCGGGATCGCTGGTCTTCGCGAGCGATGCGCGCTCGGCCTTTGCTACCTGCTTCTGCAAATCGGGAACCTTCACCAGCATCCAGCGCGCTTGCTGATCCTGCGAAGTGGGGCAGGCGGTCCAGAACTTCGTGAGTTGATCGGTGAACTTGGTCTTGCCGGCGAATTTTCCGCTGGAGTATATCTGAGCGAGTTCAAGCGCTGGCCATGCGAATGACGGCGATAGTGTCTGAGCCTGATCGAGCAGTCGAATGCTTTCGGGCGTGCCAGTGCTGCGCAGCGCCGCGGCGGCTAAATAGAGAGCGAGAGGATCGTTAGGATGCGCGGCCGCTTGCTCTCGATACGTTCTCTGGAGGCCCGCGAGCAGTTCCGGATGAAGAAGTTGATCTTCGCGAACGGTGGCGATCCAGAGGTTGAAGGGCTCAACTTCGCGCGGGTAACGCTTCATTAAATCGACAAGTATCTGGCGATTGCGTGCGAGGCGGGCGGAATAGTCCAGCCGCCAGAACTCAGGCGAGTGGAGCTGGTCCTTGATTATCTTCTGGATTGCTGATGGCGGCTCGCATCCGGGCAGTGAAGCCTGATCCGCCTTGGCGATGGTAGCAAGAAAAATAAGTAATAGCGGTAGAGCGAGAAGAACTCGCGTCATGGACCCCTCCCCGGGGGGGCAGGGCGCGCCCCTCGCCGGCAGATAGACGCAATGCTGGGGATGGCGCTCGTTATTTGTCAAGCAGACGGGCACGACATCCGCGGTATCGGTCGGCGCAACCGAGCAGAGCGCTATTCGTAGGCGAGGGCGTCGATGGGATCTTTTTGCGCGGCCTTCCAGGCGGGGTAAAGTGCTCCGAGCAACGAGCCGATAAGAGCTAGCGCAGCGGTATAGAGCATCCATGGAACTTCGACCGGGAAGGGCAACGTAGGAAAGCGCTCGTTCAATCCCGCTTTGATCATGAAGGTGAGAATGAGTCCGACGATGATGCCTGCGACGGTGAAAAGGGAGGTTTCGCGAAGAATGACATTGACGATGTAGAGCTTCGACGCGCCGAGCGCTTTGAGGATGCCGATCTCGCGCGTGCGCTCGAGCACAGCGGTATACATCGACTGAAAGATGACCAGGAAGCCGACGATGAAGGCAATGCCGATCACGACCTTGAGCGCGATGTTGAAACCCGGCAGATGGTCGGGCGTCATCTGGGAGAGCATTTCGTCAACGGTGTGAACCTGGTATTCGCTGAGTCCGGGCGTGTTGTGGATCTCGTCGCGGACCAGATTTTCGTTCGCTGGGTCATCCGTCTTTAGGTAGAAGAACGACGCGTTGTTCTCCGCTCCGTTGAAGGTGCCGAGGGTACGGATGGGGACGAATTTGCGGCCGCCTTTGCCGTGCTCGACGATGCCGCAGATATGGAATGGGTGGTTGAAGACCTGCATGGTGTCGCCGACGTGGTAACCCTTGTCCCGACGGGCGGCGTAGTCATCGATGATGACGTCGTTCGGTCCCTGGAAAGGGGTGCCGGCGAGAAATTTGAAGGGGCGCAGGGCGTTGTAACTTTCGTAGTCGATGCCAAGGATGCTTTCGACCGAGCCGGCGGTATTGAGTTGTGAAATGACCGGCGAGACAACCGCAACGTGGGGAAGTTTGCGAACCACGTCCGCGATCTTGGCGGGAACCGGAGCACCGCCGATGGCGGTGAGAAAACTGGCATTCGGGGGCTGAATCACCATGTCTGCGCCCACGCCGAGGGTACTGGCGCGACTGCCGCTCACCTGGCCGATGAAGACGCCCGTGATGGAGAGGATCATGATGACTTCAATGGCAACAGCCAGAACGCTGATGGCAACGCGAATCGGACGGTGAAACAGATTTCCGAGCACCAGCTTGTTCATAAAGGGGAGTGTAGCAAAGCAGTTAACGGCAGCTGATACCCTACGGGGGATGGGCGGTAATGCCCGAAAAGTGGTGGTCCTGAGATTGAGGAAAAAGCGTACGGTGATCGGAGACTTTGGTAATAGATCACTCAGCACGCCTTTGCATTCAAGAGACTACGCGCAGGAGCCCGGGCCCAAAAAGGAAATGAAAGAGCCCCGGCGGAATTGGAAAGGCGCCAAGGTGCAAGCATGGGCAGCTTTGGAGAGGACCTGAAAAAGGCCAGAGAAGCGAAGGGCGTGACGCTCGAAGTGATCGCCAGCGCTACGAAGATCACCACTCGGTACCTGCAGGCAGTGGAGCAGGAGCGATTCGACCAGTTGCCGGGCGGCGTCTTCCGTCGCAGTATCGTGCGCAGCTATGCGCGTGCGGCGGGGCTGGACGAGGACCTGTGGGTAAAGCGCTATCTGGAGATCAGCCAACCAGAGGACACCGTCATCAGCGAAGAAGACCGTGCGTGGGCGGAGTTTGCGGAGAATGTAGGCCGCTCTCGTGGCCGCGATTCGTACGCAAATAACTCGAGGGCCCGCTGGGCTGGTGTCGTGGCACTGCTGCTTTTGGTGATCGGCATGGGCTGGTTTGTGTGGGGCTACGTACACAACAAGGCCGCAGCAGCCACAAAGAGCCAGCGTGTTTCCTCCGCAGTGACTGCTGAGTCTGCACCCGTCGCCGTCGCGTCCAACTAGTTGTCATCGCGTGGCTGACTCATCCGCTCCAAGTGAGTCATCGTCACGAGTGTGCGCCTACTCCTCGGCTCTTGCACTTTCCGTCTCCTGGTCATCGCTGCGCCATTCGAAATTCAAGACGAATTTTGCTCGCAAATTATCTATCCGGCGTCGGACGCGACACAGATGAAGATGGTTCGACTATTGCGCGCCTACCTAGGCTGCTAGGCTGATCGCAACATGCACGCATCGCCAAGTCCCACCGATACAGGACCATCCTCCAGACGCATTTCGGCGTGGCTCTGGTTCTTCGGAGCGATGCTCATCGTCTACTCGGCGGTGTTCGTTGTGATGACGTGGCACTGGCCGGTGGTGGGCGATGCTGCATTGCTCCGCTACGCAGTCTTTCTGATTCAACATGGCTGGGCGCCATACCGGGATTTTGTGGACATCAACATGCCCGGCGCCTATTTAGCGACCGCCTTTGGCATGCACCTGGCCGCGTCGGAGAACGTGAGTTGGCGCATCTTCGACTTCGGGCTGATTGCGCTGGCGGGCGTGGGGTACTTTGTCATCGCGAGGCCCTACTCGCGCTTCGCTGCGCTGTTCGCAACGGTGCTGCTGCTGCTGGTGCATGGGCAGGATGGCGTGCAGCAGGCGGGGCAGCGCGATCTGATGATCGCTGTGCTGCTGGTGATCGCGGTGGCGTTTCTGCTGGAGGCTGTGCGGCGAGAACGATGGGGATATCTGCTGCCATTCGGGCTGGCGGTGGGGTTGGGGGCGACGGTCAAGCCGACGGCTGCGCCGCTGGGGGTGCTGCTACTGGCGCTAGCGGCAATCTATGAGGCCAGGTGGTGGCCCGCGGGGTGGTACCGGAACGATTTGGATGCGGCGAGCACGTACGAACGGCGTGGGAGCGGGACGAGAGACGCACGCGCGCAGTGGGCACGATTCCTGAGCTGGATGGCGATCGGGATCGCGGCGATGGCCGCGCCGGTAGCTGGAATGCTGCTGTGGCTGCAACGCAAGCATGCTCTGGAAGCATGGTGGACGACTGAACGCGTGCTGCTTCCCTCCTACGCGCTGCAGGAGCGGCGGCCCTTCTACTTCACGTTGCCACACAGCATCTCGCCCCTGATGCCGCTGGTGCTGCTGTGGCTGCTTTGCGTTGTGCTGCGTGGACCGGCGTGGCCGCGGTTCGAGCGGATGCTCATCGCAACCGGCGCCGTACTGAACCTGCTGGCGCTGCTGGCGCAGGGCAAGGCGCTTCCCTACCAGCGATATCCGATGCTCGCGTTTTTGCTGCTGCTGATCGCTCTCGACCTGATGACCGCATGGCGCAAGGGCAAACGCGCTATGGTGCGCTGCGTGGCGTGGGCGGGTGTTTGCTGCGGCTGCCTAATACTGGCACCGCTCGCGCTGGTGAAGGTGCATCGGTTCGTCGCGAAACCGCAGGAGTTTGAGGCGATGCTGGCTGCAGACCTGCACAACTTGCATGCCGACAACCTGAGCGGGCGCGTGCAGTGCCTGGACACTATCCAGGATTGTTTGCCGACGCTGTACAGCCTGCGCCTTCTGCCGGCGACGGGCACGCTCGGCGATGTGAATTTGTTCGGCCCGTCTGGAAATGCGGTGGTGGAGACATCGCGGCAGCGGTTTCTTCATGATGTCGAAGCGAAGCCGCCGCTCGTATTCATCGTAGTCAGTGGATATTTTCTCGAAGACACAGGCAGCTATCAAAAGCTCCAGGCGTGGCCGGAATTTGAGCAGTGGCTCAATGCGCACTACGCGCTCGCTGAGGAGCGCGTGCCTCCACATGCGGTGCGTTGGTGGGGACGATCGCAGAGGCCCGCCGGCTATCGGCTGTACCTGTGGAATCCGGTTACCGCGGTAGCAAACCCGTTACCCCGTTGAGGCGCGAAATCGAGCCATTGGCGAGCGTCTGTCGCACTTCGCACGGCGATCTTTGCCGTGTATTCGCGGGGTCTGTTACGGTAAAAGAGCGGTCCTAGACGCTTCTTGTTGGGGCTGCCTGCCCGCCACATTTCGACCCTGAATGAATTCCCAATCGCATTCCGGTTGGCCGGCAGTGAAGGTATAGGAGGAAGCTGCTTTGCCACAACCACGCGATAAGTTTCTGTTCACCTCGGAATCGGTGACCGAAGGCCATCCCGACAAGATTGCCGACCAGATTTCCGATGCGATTCTCGATGCCTGCCTAGAGCAGGACCCCTTCAGCCGCGTCGCCTGCGAGACGCTGACCTGCACCGGCCTGGTCGTGATTGCCGGTGAGATCACAACCCAGGCCTATGTTGACTTTCAATCTCTGGTGCGCGGCACTGTGGCTTCCATCGGCTACGACAATGCACTGTACGGCTTCGACTCGAATACCTGCTCGGTGATCTCGACGATCAACAAGCAGTCCGGCGATATCGCGATGGGCGTGGACACCGGCGGTGCCGGCGACCAGGGCATGATGTTTGGCTATGCCACCAACGAGACAGAAGAGCTGATGCCGACGCCGATCTCCCTGGCGCACAAGCTGACGCACCGATTGACCGAAGTTCGCAAAAACGGACTGATGTCTTACCTGCGGCCCGACGGCAAGAGCCAGGTGACTGTGGAGTACGACGCAAACGGCAAGCCGGTGCGTGTCGATGCGGTCGTGATCTCAACACAACATGCGGAGCACGTGGGCAACGACGAGCTGCGGCGCGACATTCTGAAGAACGTGATTCAGTTCGTGATCCCGGCAAAGCTGCTGGACCAGGACACGAAGTACCAC
>DASZGZ010000179.1:0-2907 GCA_035938355.1 Acidobacteriaceae bacterium | reverse complement strand
ATCCAGCACCTGCGGCTGCAGGTAGTTGTTCCAGGTATCCGGCCAAAGCAGGACGGTCTTCTGGCCGCTCTCGTTCTTTGCGGGGCTATCCTGCTGCTTCAGGAAACTGCGCGAGGCAAAGCGCGGCAGCGTCCGCTCAGGAGCAACGTCGGCGATGCGCTTCGCGAGCGACTCCATGCCCGGCAACGCGAGGGCGGCGTTCGCGAGGGAGGGCGCGAAGGACGCCAACCGTGCCCAGCGATCCATAAAGCCGAAGAGGTAGTGTGGCAGCGGGTGCAGCTTGTCTGCATAGTGCTGCGCAAGGAACTCCGCCTTGTAGGTGGCCATGTCCACGCGCACCGGACACTCACTCTTGCACGCCTTGCAGGAGAGGCAGAGGTCCAGCGCCTCGTGCACCTGCTCGTTCTGCCACTTATCCGGCAGCGAGTCGCTCTGCATCAGCTCCCACAGCAGGTGGGCGCGGCCGCGAGTGGAGTGCTGCTCCTCTCGCGTAGCCATGTAACTGGGACACATAGTGCCGCTGGTCGTCTTGCGGCAGGCGCCCACGCCGACGCAGCGCATCGCGGCATTGGAGAAGGCACCGTCGTCGTCGGGAAACGCGAAGTGTGTGTGGGGACGCGCGGGCTCATAGCCGGGGCCGATGCGCAGCTTCTCCTCCGGCTGGTAGATGCGCGGATCCTCCGGGGTCCCCATCATCTTGCCGGGGTTCATGCGGTTGTCTGGGTCCCACAGTGCTTTGAATTCGCGGAACGCATCCATCAACTCCGGGCCAAACATTTTGGGCAGCAATGCACCGCGCGACTGGCCATCGCCATGCTCGCCGGAGAGCGATCCGCCGAACTCCAGCACGATGTCGGCAGCACGCTCGATAAATTCGCGATACGCCTTTACCCCTTCCACCGACCGGAAATCGTAGTTCATGCGAGTGTGAATGCAGCCCTGGCCGAAATGCCCATAGATCGGCATGATGTAGCCGAACTCATCGACAAGCGCCTGGAGCCTGCGCAAGTAGGCGCCCAGCTTCTCCGGTGGAACGGCGGAGTCCTCCCAGCCCTCCCATAGCTCGGGCGCTCCCGGCACAAATGTAACTGCTCCCAGAGCAGATTCGCGCACCCGCCAGATGCGCTCGGCCTGCTCCCCTTCCACGCAGCTTGCATGCGGAGGCGTGGGCCAGCCATTCGTTGCCGCCACGAGGCGATCCGCCTGCACCCGTGCGTCGGCATCGGTGTCCGCGCCAAACTCAACCAGCAGGAATCCGCGGCCTTCCGGCAGGAGTGCGATGTCGTCGAGCGCCATCTGCTTGCGGCGAAGAAAGTCCACCAGCATGCCATCGAATCCCTCGAGCCCGATGGGCTTGTAGTTCAGGATCTCCGGCACCGCGTCAGCAGCGGCGAACGCATCCGCAAAGCCAAGCACCACAAGTCGTCTGTACTGCGGGCTCTTCACCAGGCGCACCGTCGCTTCAAGCACGGTTACGCACGTGGCCTCCGTGCCGACCAGTGCGCGCGCGACGTGAAATCCATTCTCCGGCAGCAACTGATCGAGGTTGTAGCCGGAGACTCGGCGCGGTATGTCAGGAAAGTGCTCGCGGACTAGCGATGCGTACGCGTCGCGAATGCGTTGCAGTCCAGCGTAGATCGCGCCGGCGCGGCCACCCGCGGCAATCGCCGCCGCCAGATCGTCATCACTCATGGGGCCGAGTGTCATGCGCGTGCCGTCATACAGCAGCACGTCGAGCGACTCGATATTGTCGACGGTCTTGCCGCCCATCAGCGCATGCACGCCGCAGGAGTTGTTGCCGATCATGCCGCCGATGGTGCAGCGACTGTGAGTCGCCGGATCCGGAGCGAAGGTGAGCTGGCCGCGCTCCGCCTCCGCGCGCAGCGCATCCAGGACGACGCCAGGCTCGACGCGAGCGTGCCGGCCTTCATAGTCGATCGACACGATGCGGCGCATGTACTTCGAGAAGTCGAGCACCACGGCGACGTTGCAACATTGGCCGGGAATGCTGGTGCCTCCGCCACGCGACAGGACTGCGGCGCCGAATTCGCGGCATGCCGCCACAGTGGCGATCGCGTCGTCCGCGTCCAGCGGCAGCACGACGCCGATCGGCAGTTGACGATAGTTGGAGGCGTCGGTTGCGTAAAGGGCTCGGGATGCGGAATCGAACCGCACCTCGCCGCGAACGGTGGCGCGCAGCCGCGTTTCCAGTGCTGCATGGGCAGCGAAGTCCTCATGCGGCAAATGAGTGTTGGGCAGCGCATTCAGGATCGGAAATGGCGATGTGCTGCTCATCATCAGACCTCGTTCAACGTCGGTGGTGGCAGCGGTGGCATGGCTTCCGTTTCGCTCTCTCTGCCACGCCCCGTCACGGCCGAAACCAGCGCGGTCACTACAAGGTTTACGAGAGCCGCGGGCAATGCCGCATAGACGGCGAAGGTGTGGCCGGACAGGTGAAGAGGGAATACTGAGGTCTTCATCCCCATGGAGACCACCATCGCCGTGCCGGCCGCCATGCCCGCAGCCCAACCCGCAAGCAGCGCCGCACCGCTGAACCACCGCGTGAATAGCCCGCAGAGGATCGCGGGCACCATCTGCATGATCCAGATGCCGCCGAGCAATTGCAGTTCGATGGCATATTGCGCGCTACTGGTAAGGATGAAGGCCAGCGCGCCGAACTTGATGATGAGCGAAACCAGCTTGGCCATGCGCGCTTCTTCTGCCGGAGTCAAGGGAGTGCGCACGAACTCACCCCACAGATTGCGCGTGAAAAGATTGGCCGTGGCGATGGACATAATCGCTGCCGGTACCAGAGCGCCAATGCCGATGGCCGCAAGGCAGAAGCCTGCGAACCACTCGGGAAACATGCGCACGAAGAGAATCGGCACCACAGCCGACGTATCTTTC